>CAYZSH010000100.1:0-9049 GCA_964481025.1 uncultured Isosphaeraceae bacterium | reverse complement strand
CCCCTCCCCCGCTACTCTCCTCTCACCCATGGCGTGCCTTCAGACGTTCATCGCCGACCTCGACCGCGCGGGTGAGCTCGTGCGCGTGTCGTGCCCGGTGTCTCCGCTGCTGGAGATCACCGAGATCGCCGATCGCCTCGCCCTCTCCGCTTCGCCCGTTCCCAGCACTCGGGCGGGGCAGTTCGATGCCGACCGGGGCTCGCTCGGTGGCCCGGCGGTGCTCTTCGAGCAGGTCGAGGGCTGTGACTTTCCGCTCGCCATCAACCTCTTCGGCTCGTACGCCCGCATGGAGCGGGCCCTGGCCGCTGCCGACCCGACTCCCGGGGGTGGCGGCGGGCTTGAAGCGATCGCCGAGCGGATCGGGTCGCTGGTCAAGCCGGTGCCGCCCCGCTCGCTCTCGGAACTCTGGGCGAAGGCCCGCGAGTTCGCCCCGCTGCTCCGCATCCCGCCCCGCACCGTCCGCCGCGGCGCGTGTCAGGAGGTCGTCAAGCTCACGTCCCGCGGCGAGGTCGATCTGCGTCGGCTCCCGATCATCAAGTGCTGGCCGCTCGACGGCGATCCCGCCGCGGTCGGCTACGGCATCACCGCCGAGGAGGCGGGCACCGCGGGCGGCGACGGTCGCTACATCACGCTCGCGGGCATGCACACGATCCACGCGGATGATCGCGGCGTCGCGAAGCCGTCGAGCCACAACATCGGGATGTACCGCTCGCAGCTGCTCGGGCCGACCACGCTCGCGATGCACTGGCACATGCACCACGACGGCGCGTCGCACTGGCGAAGCTGGAAGAAGCTCGGCGAGCCGATGCCGATCGCGATCGTGCTCGGTGGCGAGCCGTGCCTGCCGTACGCCGCGACGTCGCCGCTGCCACCCGGCATCTCCGAACTGCTGATGGCCGGCTTCCTCAACGGCCGCGGCATCCCGATGGTCGCCGCGAAGACCGTCCCGCTGCGGGTGCCTGCCAACGCCGAGATCGTCATCGAAGGCTGGGTCCGCACCGACGCGGGCGGCATCGACTTCGATCCGCGAACCGACGGCGAGATCGGCCCGGGCGCCGTCTTCGAAGGACCGTTCGGCGACCACACCGGCTTCTACTCGCTGCCCGACCGCTATCCGATCGTCGAGGTGACCGCGATCACGCATCGACGGAACGCGGTCTATCCGACGACGGTGGTCGGCCTGCCGCCCCAGGAGGATTACTTCCTCGGGAAGGCGACCGAGCGTCTCTTCCTGCCGCTTCTGAAGACGATCGTCCACGACATCGCGGACTATCACCTGCCCCGCTACGGCTGCTTCCACAACGCCGCGTTCGTGAAGATCGACAAGGCGTATCCCATGCAGGGCCGCCGCGTGATGCACTCGGTCTGGGGCGCCGGGCAGATGGCGTGGACGAAGTCGATCATCGTCGTCGACGACGACGTCCCGGTTCACGACGAACTCAAGGTGCTGGAAGCGATCATGCGTCGCTGCGACTTCCGCCGCGACCTCGAGTTCGTGCGGGGCCCGCTCGACATCCTCGATCACTCGGCGCCGTCGATCGGCGTCGGCACCAAGATCGGTTTCGACGCGACCACGAGATTCCCGGGCGAGGAGTGCGGCATCGGTCTCCAACCTCCCCGACTTCCCGACGAGGCGCAGATCGCCGCGGCATGGGCCGCCGGCGCCGTGCTTCCCAGCGCCGGCCTCGGCCGGCTCGCGATCGTCACCGCGGACCGGGAGCACGCGCACGCCGGACTCGCCGCGATTCTCGACGTCTGGACCCGCCTCGACCGCGACAATCCCGCCGCGGAGTTCGTCATCGCGATCGACGACGATCAGGATCCGACCGATCTCGAACACGCGCTGTTCCTCTGGATGGCCAACGCCGATCCCGCCCGGGACATCCTGCGTCGCGACGGCCGCATCGGATTCGACGCCCGCACCAAGGTCCCCGGCCGCGATGATCGCGAGGGACTGCCGGTGCGTGACTACCCGCCGCTGGTGTCCATGTCGCCCGAGGTCATCGAGCGGGTCGATCGACGGTGGCGAGAATATGGCTTCACCGGCGACGTGGTGCCGTCTCGATTCGCCTCCGAGCAGGCGTCGTCGTGAGCCGTCCGTTCCGCACGCCGTCGTGGGCGATCGTGCTCGGATGGATCGTGACCGTCGGATTTCTCGCCGCGTACGACTTCATCGTGCACGCCAGCTTCCGCGGAATGCTGCCATCCTTCGGTTTCCAGATGGGCCCGTTCCTGCAGGCGCTCTTCGGAACCGTGGTGATGTCGCTCTTCGTGATCTGGCTGGTCACCCTCGCGGAACTGCCCGAGATGTGGTTCGCACACCGACTGCCGGTGAAGCGGCATCGCGACGGACTCTGTCCCAACTGCGGTCATCCGCGGGGCGACGGCGCGTTGAAGACCTGCCCGGAGTGCGGTCATGACTTCGAGGTGGTGCCTGTGCCCTACGCGCTCGGACTCGGTGCGGTCCGTCGTTTCGCCGTTGCGCTCGGACTTGGACTCGCGATCGGAATCGCGGTGGCCGAGGTCCGGATCGCCCGGGACGAGGCCCACATGCGCGAACAGGCCGAGCTCCTCGGCACCGATTGGACCTTCCACCGCGCCTGGCCCGCCACCTTCGCCCGGGTCCGTTGGACACCCGCGCGTGGACTCGAACCGCTCCCGCTCATGGATGCGTGGAACTGGCCCGATTGAAAGTCGCATCCACGGTCGCGGTTGTTATCATCCTCGGTTCGTTTCAACACATTCAACGCGGCGCCGGTTCGACTTTCATCGGGACCGGCGGCCCGTCATGTCGCCTCGTTCTGGAGATTCTCCGGTGTCGAAGACCACCTCGAAGACCCGCCATCCGCTCGCCCAGGCCCCGACCCACGAACTTGCCGCGGAGCTCGCCCGTCGCAAGGCGGCCCTCCCGAAGCTGCTTGAGCGACGCGATCGTCTGAACGCCGAACTCGAACAGATCGAGTCGCAGATCGCGATGCTCGAGGGCATCGACGGCGCCATGCCGGCCGCGCGGTCCGTGAAGTCGATCAAGGTCACCCGCGTGAAGACGACCGGACGTCGCGGCCCCAAGGGCGGACCGACCATGCGCGAGAAGATCGGCAAGGTCCTCGGCACCGATCCGATGCGACCGGTGGACATCGCGAAGGCGCTGGTCGAGCAGGGACTGCACGAGGGCGGCAAGAGCCTGCACGTCCAGGTCTCCGGCGTGCTCGGAAAGTTCGATGAGTTCGCCAACGTCGCCCGCGGCCAGTGGGTCAAGGCCGAGAAGGCCGCGGACGCGGCGCACGCCGCCCGCGAGAACGGCTGATCGGTCGATCGTCATCCGCATGATGAACACAGCGCCCCGGCATCCGCCGGGGCGCTGTCGTTTCGGTCTGAGATGCCGACGATCGCGGCGGCCGGCGGCCCTACCGCAGGAAGAAGTAGTACAGACGACCCTCGGCGTACTGGCCGCCGGCGAGCGTCTCGGCGTCGTCGCCTTCGCCCATGTAGATGTCGGCGCGGCCAGGAGCGCGGATCGCGCCGCCGGTGTCCTGATCGAGCATGAACCGCTGGATCGGTCGAGTCGATCCGGACACCTCGATGCCTTCGGTGTCGACGTAGGTCACGCAGCCTCGCGGATAGACGTCCTTGTCGGTCGCGAGCGACGCGAGTCCGTTGACCTTTCGACCCAGACTGCCGCTCGGCCAGTCCTCGCCGCCGTAGGGACGGAAGAACACGAAGTTCTCGTTCTGGAGCATCGCGTCGGCCACGGCCGTGGGATTGCGGCGATAGAGGTCGTAGATCGCGGGCAGGTCCTTCTTCGGGATGAGTCCGCGGTCGTACAACGTCGTGCCGAGTCCGGTGTAGCGACGATCGGTCTTGCCGTCGTAGCCGACGTACTCGACCGAGCCGTCGGGCATGGTGAGCTTCGCACTTCCGTTGACCTGCACCACGTACGCATCAAGCGGCGTCTCGAGCCAGACGAGTTCGTTGCCATCGAACATCCGCGACGCCTCGATCTCGGCGCGGGTCGGGTATCGGGTGATCGATCCGTCTGGATGCCGCTGTCCGATCGGCGTCCCGTCGGTCCGGTCGGTGACGAGATCCGCGGGGCGCTTGTAGAGCGGCGCCGTGAAGCGCGACGTGCGCACCGGACTCGCATCGAACTCGGGGGCGTAATAGCCGGTGAAGAGCACGGTGCCGCGGCCGTTCCAACCGACGGTCTCGTAGATCCGGAACTCCTCCAGCACCCGACGACGGAACTCCTCGGCGCTGGCGCATTCGTCGAGCAGTTCACCGAACCGGGCGACCGAACGCTGCGCGTCCTGATGGGTGATCTCGCGGTCGGTCGTGCGATACGGCCACCACTGCTGCGAACTGGGTGCCGCGAACCACGAGAGGCTCTGCCCCACCGCATTGAGCAGCCCCTGATCGCGACGCATCCACGCCGCCTCGAGGTCGGGCTCGGATCCGGGCTGGACGGGACGCAGGGCGACCTCGCCCGCACGAAGCTCCCGCTCGTAGTCGGGGACGGCCTCGGACGTGGTGCGGCAACCGCCGAGAAGCGCGGGGACGCACGCAAGGGTCGCGAGAAGAACGGCTCGGGCCGACGAACGGTGATGCTGCATGACGCGGAGACTCCTGCGATGGACCATGGTCCGGGTTCCGAGTTCAACATCGGCCGAAGGATGGTCCCAGCGACACCGTACACTCCGGGAGTGAGCGACGGTGACGACCAGAGGACGGTGCTGCTGATCTCCGACCCCGCGGGCCGCGACCTCCGGGCGGAGGTGGTCGCCGCACTCGATCGCATGGACGTGCCGTTCCGCATGGCGGTGGTGGGATGCGACGAACCGTTCTCCGGCCTGGCCGAGGTCGCGGACCGGATGAGCGAACTTCTCCGACGCTTCCGTCCTCACGCGGTGCACGTCTCGGTCGGCCGGACCGACCTGCACCGAACGGTCGAGGAGGACGGCACGAGCCAACCTGCACGCCGGATCGCGGACCTGCGTCGCGATCTTCATCGCATCGCCGATGCCGTGAGTCAGTCGGGCGAGAATGATCTGGTGCTCGCGACCCCGGTGCCGGTGCGGGAGGACGGGCAGGATCTGATCCGAGCCAACGACATCGAGCGGCTGACGGTGGTGGTTCGTGAGGTCGGACGAGGTCGGGATGTCCTGATCGACCGCTTCGATCTGGCGGTCGATCCGTTCGAGACCTCGGTGCCCCATCTGGAGCCCGACGGGCTGACGGCGTCGCCAGAAGGCCGCTGGCGTATCGCGGACTCGACCGCGCGGGCCGTGGCCGATGCGCTCCTGCGCGCGGACCACCCCTGGCGACGATTCGGCCGGCCGGGCAGCGACTCGGTGCTCGAGGGCATTCCCCGGCCGCGGCACCCGGAACTCGGATGAGCCCGCGACCGACCGAGCGTCCGAATATCCAGACCGTGGACTGCTCCAACGAAACGGGGCGCGCGTCTCCCGGGGTCGCCCCCTACAATGTCTCCCTCATGGGCGGCGAATCCGCCCGATGTCCCGTCCGGAGCGACCCATGGTCCCGCACCTCGCCAGCGTCATTCTCGGCTTCGGCATGCCCGGAGGCTACGAGTGGGTGGTCATCCTCGTGATCGGCCTGCTCATCTTCGGACGACGACTCCCCGAGGTCGGCAAGTCGCTCGGCAAGGGCATCGTCGAGTTCAAGAAGGGCATCAAGGGCATCGAGGACGAGATCGAGCAGGAGTCGAGCAACTCGAAGCCCGCCCAGATCGCCAACAGTTCGAGCCACCACGACCCGGCGACCGGCGGCGAGCGAAGCCCGTTCGAGCAGACCTCGGAGGCGGCCGCCCACAAGGGCGACTGATCGCCCCGACCGTCGTCCTCGGTTCACGCGAATCATCCACCGCCGCCCTCCATCGGGCGGCGGTGCTCGTTTCGGAGTCCACCTGCGACGCGGCGCCGCGAGCCCGTCCAACATCGATCGCCGGGGCTTCCCAATTCGTGATTCCACACGCCATCCGCATCCCGACGACAATCCCCGCATCGTGACGAGCAAGACGACCGACCCCGCCTCCACCGCCCGAACCTGGCGAGCCCGCGCCGCCGAGGCCGCGGTCGCGGACCTCGGCCGCACGGGTGACCGGGACACGCTCGAGTCGGCGCAGCGGGTCGTCGATCGCGGACTGCTCGGGGCGGGACTCGCCTTCGCGACGCTCGCCGGACTCGGCACGATCGCGGGCTGGACCGCGACCGCCGAACTCCTGCGACCGGTCGAGGCGCCGGTGCACGCACCGGCCATGCTGCTCGCACTGGTCGTGACGCCGTGGCTGCTGCTTCTGGTTCGGACGATCGTGCTTCTCGCGGTGCGACGTCGCGCGATGCCGCTGCTCGGCCGACTCGTGCCGATCGGGTTCTCGCATGCCGTCGGGCGCTGGCGCCCCGCGGGCACCGAGCCGTCGATCGTGACTGCCGCCGCCCGGAGCGTCGGCCAGGTGCTCGCCAATGGAAGCGGTCGTCGAGTCGCGGCCGCGGGAACCGGCGTCTTCTGGACCGCGTTCGCAGCGACCGCGATCGTGACGCTCTGGCTGCTGACCGCGCGGGTCGCCCTCGGTTTCGGCTGGGAGAGTTCGTGGCTTCCGCCGCGGGTCGGACAGGCGATCACTGATCTTGCGGCCGCCCCGCTGGCGCCGCTGATCGGGACCGAGGAACTGCAGCCGGTCGCCCCGCCGCCGACCGCGGCCGCCGACGACGAGACGGCGCTCTCGGCACGGCGACGTTGGATTCACTTTCTGACCGCCGGGCTGGTCCTCTATCTGCTGGTTCCGATGCTTCTCTGGACGTTCGCGAACGCCGCGATCGGGCACTGGCTCGCCGAACGCTGGCGGCCGCCGGCGCGTCCGACGGCAGTGACGTCGCGAGCCGCGACACCCGCCACCGCCTCGGTCAACGCCGCGCGCGAAGCCGACACCGGAGGATCCAGACCGAACGGCGGTCACGCGACGACACATCTGGTCCGACTCGAACGCCCGAGCGCCGCGCCGACCATGCCGACCGCATTGGCCGGGCTCGCGGATCTGGGTGATCTCGATTCGGCGGAGGCGATCGAACGCGTCGCCGACGCGACGCGGACGGACGACACCGCACTCGTGGTGATCGCGTGGCTTCCCGCGACGCCGGACCGGGGCGTGCGACGTCGACTGCGAGAACTCGCGGCTCGAACCACGCATCCACCGCGGCTCGTGCTCGACGGCGGCGACCGATTGCGAAGAGCCGAACCGGAGGCGACCGTCTCGATGCGGCTGGCGGATTGGCGAAGCGTCGCGCGGGATCTCGATCTGACCGCGATCGAAGTCGACATCGAACACCTCACGTCCGAGAGGGAGCGGTCGCTGATGGCATTTCTCGACGGCGCACGCGGGAATGCCGACGATCGAGGTTCGACCGGGGTGGTGGCGCTCGATCCGAGCCGCTTGGATGCCGCGTTCGCCGCGATCGGACGACATCTCGACGATGGTCCTGAAGCGTTGCCGAGCGATGCCGGCTACGAAGCCGCGGTGCGGGCCGTGGTGGCGGAGTTCGATGGCGATGCCGTTGCCGGTGGGCGGCTGCTGGCGTGGACGTCGCGACTCTCGGGGACGGCGTTCTCGACCTGGAGACGACTCGACGACGAACGACCGGCGGCGCGACTGGCGGCGCTGGCTCGCGGCGGACTCGATCTGCTTCCGGCCGGAGTGCGGAGCGGCGCCGTGTGGGCGGGTCTCGGTGGTCTGCTCGGAGCGTCCGCGTGCATCGCCGCCGCGACCGTCACGCCGGCGGCGCTCGTCGGGTTGCCGGGCTGGATCGGAAGCGGCGCGGGCCTTGGCGGACTGCTGTCACTGACGCGACTGCCCGGCGGCGGTGAGGCGGGAGCTGCGAACGGCGCCGAAGCGACCGAGACCACGAATCCGGCGCGACTCGACGATCGCGTGCCGGCACTGGCGACGCTCGCGGTGCTGTGGTGGTCGCAGGGTGGTGACGAGGCGCGCACGAGCCGACTGCTCAACTCGGTGCTTCCTGAAGATTCGCTGCCAGCGCTCGCCGATGCCGATGCGGCGCGCCGCTGGCTGGCGTCGGTTCGCACGCGGGTCGTCGCTGCTGCGGAAGGAGTCGCCTGATGGTTGAATCCGCATCCGGCGATCGCGATCTGCGACTGGCCGTGGTGGGCCATGCCAACACGGGAAAGACGTCGATCCTGCAGACGCTGCTGCGGCGACGCGACTTCGGGATCGTGAGTCCGCGGGGCGGCACGACCCGGATGGTCGAAGCAGGCGAGGTCCGCGATGAGCGCGGACTGATCGCGACGATTCTCGACACGCCCGGCATCGAGGATTCGCTTCGCCTGCGCGACACGATCGAGTCGCACAGGCGCGATCGACACGACGATCCACGCACCCTGCTCGACCGGTTTCTCGCGTCGGATGAGGCTCGGAACGACGATGACCTCGGGCTGGAAGCGGCGTCGATCCGGGCGGCACTCGATGCGGACATCCTGCTCTACGCGATCGATGCCCGCGAGGAACCGAAGCCGCGACATCTCGACGAACTCGCGGTGCTGGCGGCGACGGCCCGCCCGGTGGTGCCGGTGCTGAACTTCACGGCGCGGCCGGAGGCGAATGCCGCGGGCTGGCGCGAGGCGTGTGCGCGACAGGGACTGCACGCGACGGTGGCGTTCGATGCGGTGGTCTTCGACGACGTGGGCGAGCGTCGGCTGCTGGAAGCGGTGCGCACGCTGGCGCCCGGATCGGGCGTCGCGATCGATCGGTGGCTCGACGTTCGTCGCACGGAGCGCGACGCCGCGGTCGCGGCGGCGTGCGAAGCCGCGGCGGAGCTGCTGGTGGACGCAGCGGCGGCGATCGTCGTGACCGAGGTGGCGACGGGCGAGCGGGAACGAGCAGCGGCGTTCGAGTCGGCGAGTGCGGATCTGCTGGA
Organism: uncultured Isosphaeraceae bacterium; assembly: GCA_964481025.1. GTDB lineage: Bacteria > Planctomycetota > Phycisphaerae > Phycisphaerales > SM1A02. The sequence continues at coordinate 104 of CAYZSH010000100.1, read as the reverse complement.
CTCGGTGCGGGCGCGGGAGGCGGCCGCACGGGATCGGATCGCAGCGGCATTCGGTTTCTCGGGCGACGAGGCGACCGCGACGGCGATCGAGGTGGTCGATGCGC
>CAYZSH010000099.1:3370-9196 GCA_964481025.1 uncultured Isosphaeraceae bacterium | reverse complement strand
CGTGCTCGAAGTCGATGTCGATGTCGGGCGGCTCGTCTCGCTCGCGGCTCACGAATCGTTCGAAGAGCATGTCGATGCGGGTCGGATCGACCGCGGTGACGCCGAGGCAGTAGCAGACCGCCGAATTCGCGGCCGCACCACGCCCCTGACACAGGATGCCGCGTGATCTCGCGAACCGGACGATGTCGTGGACGGTCAGGAAGTACCGAGCGTAGTCGAGGTCCTCGATGATCTCGAACTCGTGCTCCAGCCGGGATCGGACGCTCTCGGGGATCGACGGCCCGAACCGCTCGCGAGCCCCGGACTCGACCAGTCTTCGCAGATGCGACATCGGGCTTCGACCGTCAGGGACGATCTCCGAGGGATAGCGATATCGAAGATCGTCGAGCGACCAGCTCGTGCAGCGTTCCGCGATCTCGACCGTGCGGGCGACGGCCTCGGGCAGATCGGCGAATCGTGACCATGCCTCCGACGCCGGACGCAGTCTTCGTTCGTCGTTGGGGTGCAGTCGGTCGCCGGCCTCCTCGATCGTGCATCCGTGACGAATGCAGGTGAGCACATCCTGCACCGGACGTCTGGACGCGTCGTGCAGATGCACGTCGTGATGCGCCACCAGCGGAATCCCGAGACGGCGACCGATTCGGATCGACGATTCGAGACGCCGGTCGTCGGCGGGGCCGTTCAGCCGATGCACGCCCAGCGACAACGCGTCGTTCGCGGACAACGTGGTCAAGGCGACCAATCCTTCGAGCACCTCCATCCGGAATCGGTCGCCGGCGGCGGAGAAGACGGGATCGGCTCCGGTGGCGGTGAAGTTGCTCGCGTCGGTATCGAGCACCGTGACCATCACGTCGGCGTGATGCTCCAGAAGATCATGCACCACGAGTCGGCATCGCCCCTTGGGCGCCCGCCGCTTGCCGATCGTGAGCAGCCGGCAGATGGTCGCCCACCCCCGCAGACTTGTGGCGTGGAGCACCGTCTCGACCCGATCGGCCGGGGGCGAGATCGGCGATCGGCGATCCCAATCGTCGTGTTCGCAGGCCGCAGTGAGATCCTTCCAGAGTTCGACCCGGGTTCCGGGCACGAGTCGGATGCCCGACTGCGCGGCGGCCGTCTTCGCCCGCACGATGCCCGCCACCGAGTGCCGGTCGGTGAGCGAGACGGCCGCAGCGCCGAGTGCCGCCGCCTGTTGCACGAGTTCCTCGGGCATGCTCGCGCCACGGAGAAACGAGAAGGCGCTGGCGACCACGAGATCGACATACCCGCGATCGACGGCGTTCGGAATCACGGTCGCGTCCGGCGTGCTGTTCGAGGCGGTCTCGACGGTCGGCCGTCGACGGTCGCCGCGTGGCATCGGTGACGTCATGACCACAGCCCCTGCAGAAACCAGCCGCCGGTCGAAGACGCTTGAAAGATCCATGCCGCCGTACCGGACGCCAGCCGCACGCTCCAGTACGACCGATGCGGCAACGACCCGGGCAATCCGGGAGTGGTCGATGCCTCGGTCGGATCATGGTCCCGACGGTTGCCGTCACGATCACCGCGACCGTGGCGAACACCGCGACTCTCGTCATCGTGGCCGCGTTCGGAATCAGGACCGGAATCAGGACGACCGGCGAGCCGACGCTGCCGCCACCACGGCGTCCCGATCCGCTCGGGACCGACGGCCTCGGCGACCTCGTGATCCTCCCCCCGCCACCGCACTCGAACCGGACGGCCGGAGACCTCGTCCACCCGGATCGACCGAGGGTGATCGAGCCAGATCGTCGGCCTCGGACCACCCGGCGACGTCGCCGCACGCAATCGCTCGCCGACCCGACGTTCGAGCGCCTCGCCGACCTCCTCACGACGATCGATCGACACCAGCCGCATCCGATCCTCGGGAACATGTCCGCCCGCCGGGTCCGCTCGACGCACGGCCCCCTGCCCGATGCGGGCCTGCACGAGATCGACGAAGGCGGCGAGCGACTCCTCGGCCGAGCCGTCTTCGCCATCGGCGCCGGCAGGCGTCGTCGAACCATCGTGCCTTCCGGTCCACATCGCCGCCGACCGGCGACGCAGCCGCCGGTGCCGGACCGCCTCCAGTTCGACGGCATCGACACCGGCATCCAGCGGCAGCCGATCGATCAACGGTTCAAGCACCGACCAGAGATGGCCGGGCCGCCGAGTCGCCCGGGCGAGTTCGATCTGATCGATCCACGGTTCCGCATCGGGCGGCTCGACACGAACCCGCAGAAGCCGGACGCCGGAACCACGTTCACGCAGCCGGATGTGCAAAGCCTCGACGAGCTCGATCACCGCCAGCTCGATCGCCTCGCGTGATCGCACCGGCCCCGCGAACTCCCGACGTACCACGATCGGAACCTTCGGCTGGATCACCGTGACGCCTGCTTCGTGAAAGGCGTCGCCGCCGCGGCCGACGACCTGATCGAGCCGACGTCCGAGCGCCGGTCCGTACCGGGCAGGCAATGCCGTGCGGGGAAGCCGGCGAAGCTCGCCGACCGACCGCACGTTGACCTGATGCAATCGGTCGAGGATCTCGGCATCGAACCCGAGACATTCGACCGGCAGCGGATCGAGTGCCGTCCATCCCGCGCCTCGCGGCAGCACTCGGTGATCGTGCCGCCCGACCCGACCGAGATCATCGAGCCCCGGACGCCATCCTGCCCAGGCTCGCGCCGACACCACGCCGTCGGCGATCGCAGTGCGGACTCCGAAGCCCGCGGATCGAAACGTCGCCTCGATGCGATCGAGCAACCCCGACTCGCCCCCCATTCGAACCAGCCAGCGTTCGCATCCCCGAATGTCGAGCAGAATCCGATTCGGCGGATCGGCGTGATCGCCGCGGGCGTGATCGGCGGCGCCGAACAACGCACCATCCAAGGCCACGATCGGGGCGAAGCGCAGACACCCCACCGCCAACCGTTCGACGGCCGCCGCATCGCGGCCGGGACTCGCGGGGACGACGATGATCGAGTCGGGCGTGTGGTTCGCAGCCGGATGCTGGTTCCCACGCCCGGCACGGGGATGCTTCAAGATCTCGCGTTGGGTCTCGCGTTGGGTCTCGGGCTGAGTCTGATGGCGAGACCGGGTCCGGGTCCGGGTCCAGGTCCGGTCTTGAGCCTCCCCTGATTCTCCCTGCACGAGCGCCAACGCCTCGACCATCGCCATCCCTCGCCCGACGCCTCGATCACGAGCCTGAGAACAGCAGTCCTTCACGATCCGACGACCATGCCGCTCCACGAAGACCAGCACGACGCTCTCGCTTCCGACGTCCTCGGTCTCCAGCCCAGAAATCCGATCGAGTCTTCGTCGGTGACGACGCCGCGCCAGATCCGACGGCAACGTCGGCAGGTCGATCGCGACGATCCGGCGGCGATGCGCCACCGACTCGGTCACCGTGGACGACACCGGCTCCGGCGACACGGACGCGTTCAGTGGTTCGTTCATGGATGCAGGACGCCTGTTCTGGAACATGACGGCGGATGCTCGACTCGCTCGAAAGCAACGACGACACGGGCCGCGACGACGACTCCGACGACGTGATCGCCGGGATCAGCACCGCTCGGATCACGAGGCCGGTCGGATCGCCGCGGCCACCGATCGCCGCGGTCTGCGGCATGCGGACCCGGTCCAGCCGCCATCGCCACGATGGCACACCGTCGAATGGACGGGCATCCGGATCGGGTTCCACGAGCCAGCGGGTGGTGGCCGCGGTGCGGCATCGACGTTCGGCATGCGGCCGCAACAGGATGATGGTGATCGGCGGATGATCCGCCTCGTTCCGCGCCGCCATCGCGATCTGAAGTCGTCGGGTGTCGAGCAACGAGAAGTCGCGACCATCGACGACCACCGCATCGATCGCCGCGGTGCGCACCGCCTGCTCGGCACACCACCGCCGGATCGCCGGATCACCCGGTGCCTGCACATGAAGCATGCGGGCGACGAGCCCGGCATCGACCGAGCCGACACCGGCGGTTTTCGAGATCCCGTGCAGAGCCGACCACATCGGTCGGCCCCGATCGCCGACGATCCAGACCGCGCGAAACGCCCCCCGGCCTCGAGCGACATGATCCGCCCAGCGTCGTTGCAGAAGCGCGCACGCTGAACCAAGACATGGAATCCAATCGTTCCCGGTGCGTCCTGCCGACGACGTGCCCTGATCGACCACTCGCGCCGTCCATCGATCGGCATCACCGACGAGTTCGTGGATCGCCGAGACGACGAGGCCGCCTCCCAGCCATCGGTCGATCTCGTCCTGATCCGAGCACGCCGAATCATCGGCCTCGACTCGCCGCCATCCGAGCGGGAATCTCGCGGGTGACGGCATCGAGCTCGATGTGACGGGCGCCGTTGCCGGCTCGTTCTCGTTCGCACGATCCGAGATCACGAGCGATTCACCGGCATCGGTATCGACGGCAATCGCCGTCGTCGCCGTGTCGCTCGCCACCATCTCGAACGTCTCCTCGATCGGATCCGCGTCCTCCGCCTCGGCGAGCCGGCGGTGCCAGTCGTCGAGAAGTCGGCGGCGCCGCGACCATCCACGGCCGCCGCGTCCTCCGGCGTCCGCCCCGTCGGACAGCGCCTCGAGCCGGTCGCCGGTCGCGGTGGCGATCGCCGCCCGCAATCCGGCGAGCACCGATCGCCGGGGTAAGGCGGACGCGGCGGACGAGGCCGACGGCGACGCGTCGACGGCCCCGTTCGGAACCGCGGGATCGGGGTCGCCCGGTGGCGGCGAGCAGCCACACGTCTCGGTGTGATCCGTCACGGTGCCGAACGGACTCGGTGGTGATTCAAACATGCGATGCGACACCTCCGGCGTCAGGTGCTTCCTGACGCGCCCACACGTGAGACGATGACATCGGCCCCGAAGGAATCCGACGGCCGTGGCGTCCGGCCGGTGATGAACACACCAGCTCGACGCCCCTGACCATCCATGGTCGGTTTTTGTTAGGGTAGCCTCGAACGAGGCCTCGTCAAGCCCCCATGTCGAACAAACTCGGGGGTTCCGGCCTTGGGGATGACTCCGATGCGGCGTCCAGCGGCACCGGATCAAGCAGGTCGGCACCGTCCTCGGACGGACGATTCACTCGGGTCGAGACCGGATGCAGCCGCAGCCGATCGTCGGGACAGGGCCGCAGCATCGCCTGCAACTCGTCCGCCGACGGTCCACCGTCACCATCGCCACGGTGATCGAGCCAGCGACGTCGGTCATCGCCGTCGAGCACCACCGGCATGCGGTCATGAAGCGGACGAATCCGGTGGTTCGCCTCGGTGGTCACGATCGCGAACGTCTCGATCGGCCCCTGCGGAACGCGGTCGGCACAACTCCAGATCGCCGCGAACGCCAGCAGGCCGCCGTCGTTCGACCCGATCGCATGCGGCACGCGTCGCTTTCCGATCGACGCCCACTCGTAGAACGCCCGGGCCGGCACGATCGCCCGTCGGTGGCGGAATCCATCCCGGAACGACGGCTTCGAGGCGATGGTCTCGCCGCGGGCGTTGATGAGACGCGAGCCGATCGCCGGATCATCGGACCACGGTGGCACCAGCCCCCACCGCACGAGATCGAGGACCGCGTTCCCGCCCGAACCGACTCGGATGATCGGGGCCTCCGTCGTCGGCGCGATGTTCCAGTGCGGTGTCCACGTCCCGGCGGTGCCTCCTGAAAGCCCGGGAATCGCACCAAGACCATCGCCGAACGCGGCGGCGATCTCGGGACCGGTGACATCGAGGGCGTAGCGACCGCACATGGTGACCTCCGGCGTGCTCGAAGACGCCGTGGTCAGGCTACCGTGCGACCATGCGACTTCGACGACATGTCCA
>CAYZSH010000099.1:1595-3270 GCA_964481025.1 uncultured Isosphaeraceae bacterium | reverse complement strand
GAAGACGTTCTGATCCTCGATCGCCGCCGACAGCCTGCGGCACTCGCCGACCTCGTGAAGGCGCTGCCGGCCCCGGACCATCTCGTGGTCCTCGAAGACTGGATCGTCGCCGCGGACCGCCCCGAACGTCTCGCTGCGTTCCGGACGGCGCTGGCGGACGCCTTGCAACCGTTCGCCTCGACGTGGTCGATCGAGGCGCGGATCGTGAGTCTCGATCCGGAGTCGCCCGAGACCGACGCGACGATCGACACGCTCCGGGCCACGCCCGACGGTGACGTCGCGGCAGCCATCTTCGGCGGAGATCATCCCGCGATTCTGGAGACGCTCGCCGCGCCCCGCGTCCTCGTCCGCAGCGGCGAACCCGCGACCGTCCGGATCGGCGACGACGCGTCGAGCATCGAGTGGTCGGTCATCGCCGAACCGTCGAACGACGGACAGGTCGCCGTCGCGGTCGATCTCGAGGTCGCACGGGGTCGCACGCTCGGCCGTCGCCTTGATCGACTCGGCGCCCGCGCGGTCGATCGACGCCGCGAGATCGAACCCGGCCGGCCGCTCGCGATCACCACCGCGCCGTTCGCCACCACGACCGTGCGGGAACTCGACGGCGGTCGACTCACCGTGCCGAGGGCCGTGGACGAGGACCAGCCGCCGGTCGTGATCGTGCTGAAGGCCATGCCGTCCGAGGCGTCGGCGCCGCTCCCGGAGGCGATCTACCGCGTCGGCGACGCGACCCGCGACGGCACCGGTCTCTATCACTTCGATCGCGAGATCGCGCAGGTGATGGGCCATCTCGGTGCCGGCTGGCTCGAGCGACCGGAGCGGGAGCGTGAGGAACGCACCGAACATCTCCTCGGCATGCTGCGGGTCGAGCCCGGCATGACCGTCGCCGACATCGGCGCAGGCAGCGGCTACTTCACGCGACGGCTCGCCCGACTCGTCGGCGACGGCGGACGCGTCATGGCGACCGACATCCAGCCCGAGATGCTCGAGATCCTCGACCGCGGACTGCTCGCGGAAGGCATTTCGAACGTCGGCATGGTGCTTGGTCGCGTGGACGACGCCGGACTCGCTCCGTCGAGCGTCGACCTCATCCTGCTCGTCGACGTCTACCACGAGTTCGACCACCCCTGGGAGATGCTGCGTTCGATGCGCCGGGCACTGCGGCCCGGCGGTCGCGTGGCGTTGGTCGAGTATCGCGCGAACGACCCCGTCGTCCCGATCAAGCCGCTTCACACGATGACGGCGGCGCAATCACGACTCGAGTTCGAAGCCGCCGGATTCAGACTTCTCGAGGAACGGGAGGACGGGCTTCCCTGGCAACGGCTTCAGATCTTCGAGTCCACCGCGGCTCGCAGCGACTGACCCTCAGCGCCGACCACGCGATCGCTCGGCCAGATCGAAGACGTGCTCGATCAGTTCGTGCAGTTCGAACGGCTTGCGAAGAAGATGCACGGCCTTCCACGCCGGCGGCTGGAAGTCCGCGTTTCCCGTGATGAACACCACCGGCACCGCCCGCCCGAGACTCTCCCGCACCGCGGTTGCGACCGCGTCCCCTCGCATGCCGGGAAGATTGACATCGAGCACGAGAAGGTCGGGCTGAAACGACGAGGCGAGCGTCAGGGCCGCGTCTCCGTCCGTCACCCCCTCGGCCTGACAGCCGCCGTTGGCGAGCGCC
>CAYZSH010000099.1:0-1495 GCA_964481025.1 uncultured Isosphaeraceae bacterium | reverse complement strand
CGGCCTGACAGCCGCCGTTGGCGAGCGCCTCGACCAGCATCGGGCGAAGAAGCGGATGGTCCTCGACCACGAGCACCCGAAGCGGACGGTCGCTGTCGGCGGCCGGGGTCTCGCCCGGCGTCGCCGACTGCCCCCCGACGAGCACCGCACCTCGCGCCGCGGGAAGCAGCAGTCGCACCGTGGTGCCTTCGCCGGGGGCGGAATCGATCTCGAGACGTCCACCGATCTCGTTGGCGAATCCGGAGACCATCGCCAGACCGAGCCCCGTGCCGCGTTCACCCTTGGTCGAGAAGAACGGTCGCGTCGCCTGTGCCAGCACATCGGGTGGCATGCCGGGTCCGTCGTCGGTGATCTCGAGCACGATCATCGGACGCCCGCGTTCATTCTGTTCGCCGGAGCGGCCGACGCGGATCGAGACGCGCCCCTCCCCGTCCATCGCGTCACGCGCGTTGATCAGAACATTGAGCACCGCCTGCTGCAGCTGGTTGGCATCGCACTCGACCGACGGGAGCTCCGACTCGAATTCGAGCGAGAGCGACTCGCCGATCACCGGCCCGAGGATCGGCCTCGCGAGTTCCAGCGTGCTGTTGAGCGTGGCGACGGCGTCGATCTGACTGCGCTTCGGCCGGCCGGGCTTGCCGAGCATCAGGAGGTTCTGCGTGAGGGCCCGACCACGCGCAATCGACTCCTTGATCGTGTCGAGCGCCTTGCGGGTACGTTCGGGGAGATCGGGCGGCGTCGCGGCGAGCGTGGCGTTTCCCAGCACCGCCGAAAGCATGTTGTTGAGATCGTGCGCGAACCCCGAGGCCACCTGACCGACCGCCTCGAGCTTGCGGGCGGCGGCGAGCGTGTCCTCGATCTCGTGGGCCTCGGTCTCGTCGGTGACGATGCCGATGATTCGTCTCGCGGGCTGCATCCGGCCCGCGAACTCGGGCGAGTCGTCTCCGGGTTGGTCCTCGACCCGCATGCCCATTTCGCGTCGCCATGAGATTCGGCCGTCGGCTCCGATCACGCGGTACTCGATCTCATACCGCGGGGCGGCCCCGGTGACGTGCGCCAACCACGCCCGCGACACCAGCACGCGATCCTCCGGGTGCACCTGCGCCCGGGCGGCCGGCAGTTCCCCGGCCTCATCACCGAGGAGTTCCCTCGCCCGGTCATCGAGTTCGACACTCGTGACGACGCCGTCCTTGTCGATCTGGAGATCCCAGGTTCCCGCCTCCATCGCGTCCAGCGAACTCCGAAGTCGATACTCGCTGCCCGCCAGTCGCTTCTCCGCGGCGATGCGATCGCTGATGTCGCGAAGGAACGCGCTGAAGACCATGCCGCCCGGGGTCGGAATCGGATTGATGGAGAGTTCGATCGGGAACCGTCGCCCCGAGCGATCCACCGCCTCGATCTCGATGCGGCGCCCCAGCACCGGACCTTCGCCGGTGGCGAGGAACCGCTTCATGCCGGCGTCGTGCGCCGCCCGCAGGTCGGGTGGAATGACGGT
>CAYZSH010000098.1:0-9237 GCA_964481025.1 uncultured Isosphaeraceae bacterium | reverse complement strand
GTGAACGGATAGTCGGCGACCTTCGGCCGCGCCTTGCTGACCGCGGAGAGCATCGTCGACTTGCCGGCGTTGGGAAGCCCGACCAGCCCGACGTCGGCGATCAGCTTGAGTTCGAGATGAAGCGTCCGCTCGATGAACGGCTCGCCCGGCGTCGCCTCCCGCGGCGTCTGATGCGTGGCGCTCTTGAAGTGCTCGTTGCCGAAGCCACCGCGACCGCCCTTGGCGACCACGATCTCCTGTCCCGGTTCGTCGAGGTCGGCGATGATCTCGTCGGTCTCCTCGTCGCGGATCTGCGTGCCGACCGGAACCGCGACCCGCTTGTCGGCGCCGTCGCGACCGTGTCGACTCGAGCCACCTCCGGAACCACCGTGCTCGGCGCGGAAGTGCGGCGCGAAGTGGAACGGCATGAGCGAATCCATGTGCGGATCCGCGAAGAGGATCACACTGCCGCCGTCACCGCCGTCACCTCCATCGGGTCCACCCTTGGGGATGAACTTCTCGCGTCGCAGACTGACGACGCCGTCGCCGCCCTTGCCGCTGCGCACGAAGATTCGAGCTTCATCGATGAGGAACATGGCGAGACTCGACGTTCGAGATTCGAGATCGGGGAGACGACACGACGCCTCGGTCCTGGACCGAGGCGTCGGTGGTTCGTCGATCGCGCGGCGCCGTCGAGACGCCGCGCGTCGGGATCAGTTGTTGGCAGCCTTCTTGGCAGCGAGGGCGGCGTCGACGACCTGGTACCGCGGCATGGCGGGATCCGAGGGCACGATGTCGACGGTGCGACCACGGAAACGGACGGTGCCGGCGGCGCGGGCCATCAGGCTGTCGTCCTTGCATCGCTGCACGAGGTAGCCCGCCTTGAACGGCGTGCCGCACTGCCGGACGATGATCGCCCCGGCCTTGGCCTCCTGGCCACCGTAGAGCTTGATGCCGCGGAACTGAGCGTTCGAGTCGCGACCGTTCTTCGACGATCCCTGGCCCTTCTTATGTGCCACGACTGACTCCGTTCGATTGGCCCCGGGCCTTGTCCGGGGCGGCTGGATGACTTGATCGGCGGTTCGACCGAACCGCCTCGTACAGGGGCGAATCGGAGAGTATAGCGAAGACGATCCCGGGCACCAAGCCCTTCAGGCCCGCCTTTGCCGGCTCCCCGGCATGCGGTCAGCGATAGATCCAGCAGCCTGCAGGCTTGCCACCGATCTGGAACTCGAGCTCGCAGTCCGGTCCGCGTCGGTTTCCCCGCTCGTGGAGCGGCAGCGCCGTGGAACCACGGGCCTTGGGCTCTCCCGGCACGAGATACTCTCGTCGAAGAGTCCGATACAACGCGACCTTCTCGCCGGTCTCCGGGTGGATGACGTCCTGCCGGTCGCTGGAGAGACCCTGGAAGAAGAGGGTGAGCTCGGTGACGTCCAGATCGTCGGCGGGCCAGACCGCGATGCCGGTCCGGGCGTTCTCGCGACCGACCCGAAGGTCGCCGATGATGCGGTTCTGATCTTCAAGCAACGGGTTGCGAAGCAGGAGCTTCAGCTGGTCCACCACCCGCGTGGGAACTTCACGTCCCGAGCGAAGAATCTCGCCGGAGTCGAGGAAGAGCTCGATGCGAGGGGCGAAGACCAGATCACGGTCGGTCAGATTCGTGACCGTGTAGGTGAAGTACCAGTACGGTCGGGCATCGGTGGGATCGACGTACAGCCGCAGGTCGCCGGGGACGAAGTCGATCTCCCAGTCGCGGCTGGAGGACGCCGTCGGCGCCGCCATCGCGGAGGAAGGAGTCGGAATCGCGAGCCCGACGAGGGCGAACAGCATGGCAACCATCAGGGTGCCGAGAATCCGGGTCTGGACCATCGTGGGCGTACCTCCGAGGGACGAGCCGACGAGTGTATCAGGAACCTCGACGGGCGATTCGGCCCCATGCGGTCCGAGCCACCACCGCCATCGGTTCCGGGGCTCCGCGGGGCTCTCCACCCCGCCCTTCCGGGGACCTGCTTGGTATAGGTGACGCCGATGACCGCCGCGACCTCCAACCCGAGCGAGTCCGGTGAACTTCCACCCGGCTTCCAGGTGATCCGGATCGGCGAAGACCGACTCGAAGAGGCGGTCCGCGTGCTGGTCCGGGGGGACCGGGCGGCGGCGGCTCGATTCCTCGACTTCGCAAGGACGACGCGACTCCCGCTGGAGCATGTCTGGTCGCTCGTGGATTCCGCAGGTCGGCTGGATGCCACGGTTCTCGCGGCCCCCGCCGCCGGTCGGACGGCCACCATCTTCGCCAGCCGGGCCGTGGTCCCCGCCCGGACTCCCGCGGTGGGCCATCTGGTGGATGCCGCGGTCCGCGGCCTTCGGGATGCCGACATCGACCTCGCCCAGGCGCTGCTGGATCCCGGTGCGCCGGGCGAGGAGTCCATCTTCCTCGCCGGCGGCTTCCGTCGCCTCGCGGAACTGGACTACCTCGAGCGCCCGATCCCGCGATTCGGCTCCCTGCCGTCCCCGACGCTGCCGTCGAACGTCACGATCGAAGCGTGGTCGCCGACCGACCGCCCGCGGCTGGTCTCGCTCCTCTCGCGAACGTACGAGAACACCCTCGACTGTCCCGGTCTCGCCGGGCTTCGCCGCCCGGAGGACATCCTCGACGGTCACCTCGCCTCGGGAACGCCGCTCCGCGATGGCTGGCACCTGCTGCGAGTCGATGATCGGGATGCCGGTGCGCTGCTTCTCAACCGCAGCACCGAGGGGACGACGATCGAACTCGTCTACCTCGGACTCACGCCGGAAGTGCGCGGCCGTGGACTTGGTCGCACGCTCTTGACATTCGGGATCGGCCGACTCGAGGACGATCCCGCACGCACGATCGTGCTCGCCGTCGATCGCGCAAACCTCCCTGCCGTGGGGCTCTACAGACGACTCGGATTCCGTTTCGCACTGCGGCGGATCGCGATGGTTCGCGGCATCGATCGCGACTGATCCACGTCTGCGCAGTTTCTCCACAACCTGCCGCCAACATGATCTGAACACGGTGGATTACTTTTTTTGGTCGGCCCGAATCCCGCATGGCGCAAGGGAAGTCCGCCCCACGGCGATCGTGAACGCGAACGGACCGGCACCCATGCGATCGATCCACGACTACATTTCGCGGACCGCTCAAGGACGAGTGGTGTGAACGACGACCCCGATGCATCGATGACGTGAGATGCTCGGCTCCGGGATCCGGACGTCGTTCTCCCAGCGAGGATCGACGCCGCGGACCCGACGTCACCGGCGCAGAATCGGACCACCGACCGGCCTGACCGGCGACCGTTCGATTCCGCCGGCCACGCCGCCCCTGGCCCATCCGACCTCCGGGAACGGAATCCGAACCAGCCTGTCGATCCGGTCTGACGCCGCTTCATTCGGTGGCGCGATCGACGTGGCTGCTCTTCCTCTCCCCTGTCTCCCCAGGAGGTCCGATGAGCACGATTCCGCGTCCCGTCGATTCACAGCCAGCCCCCGCCGATGGGCGCTCGACGAGACCGCGCGATCATGCCGCCGGAGATCCGCGCCGCCCCGGAAGCGACGCCGCCCCGACCGCCGATCCGCGAGCCCGCATCGGACACGAAGTGGCCCGACGGGTCGGCCCCCGCCGCTGGGACATGTGGTTCGATCGAGGCACCGAGTTCGTGATCGAGAACGGCTCGCTTCGGGTCGAGGCCGAGAGCCGGTTCGTGGCCGACTGGATCGAGCGGCACTTCCGCGAGGCGATCCAGACCGCCGCCCGGGCGGAACTCGGCGAGTCGGCGGAGGTGCGACTCGCGGTCCGGGAGCGCCCGACGAAGGAGGACGCCGCCCGATCGTCGAAGACCTCGACGACGGTGCCGGCGCCGAACCGCGAGACCGCCCGGTCCGCCCGTGGACGGACCCGCGATCGACGCGACGCGGAACCCAGCCTCGAGGAGTTCGAGGTCGGCGATTCCAACCGACTCGCCTTCGACGCCGCCAGCCGCGTGGCGGGCGATCTCGACGGCGCCGCTTCGATCCTGTTCATCCACGGCGACTGCGGCGTCGGCAAGAGTCACCTGCTCCGCGGTCTCTGCGCCAGACGACGACGTCTCGATCGGCGTGCCCGGGTCCGCTACGTCACCGGCGAGCAGTTCACCAACGAGTACATCCAGGCGGTCCGGCATCAGGAACTCGACGCCTTTCGCAAGCGACTCCGCTCGCTGGATCTGCTCGCGATCGACGACGTGCACTTCCTCTCCAACAAGAGCGCCACGCAGAGCGAGTTCCTGCACACCGTGGATGCGATCGCGATGAGCGGTGCCACGGTCGTGGTCGCGAGCGATGCGCACCCGCGGACGGTCAATCGATTCAGCGGCCCGCTGACCAGCCGCTTCCTCTCGGGCATGGTCGTTCGACTCGAGCGGCCCGACCGCGACCTTCGGGTCCGACTCGTCCGCCGGCTGGCGGACCAGCGAGGACTCCGGTTGAACGAGTCGGCGATGGACACCCTCGCCTCCCGATGCGTCGGATCGGTGCGGGAACTGCTCGGCGGCCTCGCGCGACTCGACGCCCTCGCCCGCATCGACGGCCTCGAACGGAACGAGGAGATCGGCTCGATCGCGGTCCAGCGGGCGCTCGGCGACGAGTCCACGTCCTCGGGAGGTCGCCCCATCCGGCTCGCGCGGATTCTCGAGGTGGTCTGCGAGGCCGTCGGCGTCGAGCACGACGACCTGCTCTCCAACGGACGCCATCGGCGCGTGGTGCTCGCCCGCGGGCTGTCGGCGTACCTCGCCCGCGAGATGACGAACGCATGCTTCCCTGAGATCGCCTCGGCACTCGGTCGCACCACGCACTCGACCGTCCACACCGCCGATCGTCGCATCCGCCGCCAGTTGGAACTCGACGAGTCGGTCGGCGCGACCGACGGCGGCACCGTCCGACTGCGCGATCTCGTGGACGAGATCCGAAGCACGCTCCGTCGCGGCTGAAGGACCTGCGACGTACACTCCGTCGATGCGGATTCCGATCGTCCTCGCGAGTGTCCTGAGCCTTGCGGCCCCGCTGCTCGTCCAACCGACGGCGGCGCAGGACGTGAATCCGTACGGGCGGATCGATCCCATCGATGCCAGCATCTCGGTGCTGAGGCAGGCGCTCGGCCCCGACGGATCGCCGGGGGTGATCGTGGCGCTCGACGAGGCGGACGCGCCGGGGATCGAGCGGCTCCTCGAGGTGCTTCTGAGCCATCCGTCCCCCGCGATGCGCACGACCGCCGCGGTCCGCGCCGCCGCGCACGGCGCCGATCCCCGACGTCTTCGCGACCGACTCCCCGACGAGGACGCCCGTGCGGCATTCGTGGTCGGACTGCTCGGCGACGACCTGCTCGCCCCGGACACCGCGACGCTGCTGCTCGACGGCACCACGTCCGATGCCTCGCCCGTCGCGGTCGCGATTCTGGCCGGACGATCGACGGACGCCTCCGCCACCGCGCGGCTCGTCGCGATCGCCGCGGACGACGAGGCCGCGCCGCTCGCCCGCGGGATCGCCGCCGGTGTTCTGGAGAGATCCTCGCCCGGATCGATCTCGACGTGGATCGCGACGTTGAGCGACCTTCGCGAGGACGACCGGGATCGCACGCTGTTCGAAGCCCTGACGGCGCTCGAGCCGCTCGGCGCCGTCGAGGGCATTCAGGCGATCCTGAAGGCGGTCGAAACACGGCCCGCGGACGATGCGCTCCGGGCGAGCGTGGTGTTCGCACTACTCCAACTCGATCCGGAGGCCGGCCTCAAGGCCTGGTCCGCGCTGTCGAAGGGCAGTGCCTCGGATCGTGCGATTCCAAACGCGATGCTGCTGGTGTCCGCCGGGATCGCGTGTCCTTCATCTGCCGCCGCAAGTCTCCCGGCCGAGGACGATCTTCAGAAGGCGGTCCGCGCCATGATCACGGCGGCGCCCGCCGATCGACCGGCACGATCGATCGACGCGGTCCGACTCGGACATCTTCCGACCATCCGCTGGCTGCTCGAACTTCAAGCGGACCAGGTGCCTCCGGCCGTGCTCGATGCGATGATCGAGTCGGGCATCACCAACCGACGTGCGGCCATGGTGGACGTGCTCCTCCAGGCCTCGAGCCGCCTCGGAGTCTCGGAACCCTCACGACTCGGCGCCAGACTCGCCGACGCCGCGAAGGACGAGTCCGCCCGCGAGATCCTCCTTCGCGGACTCGTCGCGGCCGGCTCCGGCGACGCGGCCGGAATCGCGGGGGCCTACACGTCGGCGCCCGATCGCCGCACCCGAAGCCTCGCCCTGCTCGCGCTGTCACGGGGCGCCGAGATCGATGCCCCCTCGATTCGCCGGCTCGGCCGAGCCGCCGCGGGCGGCGGCGATCTCCCTGACGACCTTCGACCGCTCGCCGCCTGGCAGCATCTCGTCCTTGAAGGACGACTCGAAGACGCGCTTCCTACGCTCCTCACTCCCTGAAGGGCCCGCGAGGGCCGAAGGCGACCGGCACATGGACACCATCCCACTCAATCGTCCCGACATCCGGAGTCGTGAACACGAGGCGCTGGACGCGGCGCTCTCGGCGCATGCCCGATGCGAGCGAGGCCCCGTCGCACAGCTGGAGGAGACCGCAGCCCGGGTCGCAGGCCGACCGTGCGCCGTTGCGGCCGCGTCCTCCGGCATCGCCATCGAGGCCGCGATGCTGACGGTCGGACTTCGTCTCGGCGACGAAGTCGTCTGCCCGGCCTACGGACCGGCGCGACTGGTCGCCGGCATCAGCCGCGCGGGCGGCCGCCCGCGATTCGTCGATGCGCAACCGCGAACCGGCGGCTACGACACGACCCGCATGGAGGCGGCGATCAACGACCGCACCCGCGCGATCGTGGTGGCGCCGACCTGGTTCGATCCCGCCACGCTGGAGACGATCGCCGCGATCTCCCGCAAGCACGAGATTCCGCTCATCGAGGACGCGGTCGAGAGCCTCGGCTCGACGATCGGCGACGACACCGCCGGCCGGTTCGGCGTGATGTCGGTCATCGGCCTCGGTCACGAGAGCCCGGCGTACGCCGCAGGCGGCGGCGTGGTGCTGCTCAACGACGAACGACTGGCGAACACCTGTCGCGAGATCCTGCTCGAAGGCCGCGCCAGCGCGAACAACGATCTCGGCGATCTCGCCCGTGGTGGCTGGGGCCACCATCGCACCGGCGTCGATGGACGGCTCGATCCGCTTCGGGCCGCGGTCGCGATCGGGGTGCTGGAGCGACTGGAGGAGACGATCGAACTCCGTCGCCAGGTCGCCGATCGCTACGTGGCGCGCCTCGGCGGCGAATCGCAGTTGCAGATTCCCGCCCCGGCACCGAACGCCCAGCCGAGCTGGCCCGCGTTCCCGGTGCGACTGGACGAGCGATTCGTTCTGGAGGATCGAGACTCGATCATCGCGGGACTGCGCCGCCACGAGATCCTCGCGGCCGCGGGATGGTCGTTCGGCCCGGATCTGCCGATCGTCGCGGGACCGGGATGCGCCGAGGATCAGTGGCCGATCGCGGCCCGACTCGCCGCCCGCACCATCCATCTCCCGTGCCATCCGTTCATGTCGGAACGCGAGGTGGATCTGGTGTGCCAGACCCTGCTGCTGATGATGAAGCAGTCGGTCTTCACCCGCGACGGCTGAAGACCGACCTTCCGCCTCTCCGCGGCCCTACTCCCACTCGATCGTCGCGGGCGGCTTCGAGCTGATGTCGTAGACCACGCGGTTGACGCCGTTGACCTCGTTGATGATGCGGTTGGAGATGCTCGCCAGCACGCCGTACGGGAGCCTCGCCCAGTCGGCGGTCATGAAGTCCTGGGTCTCGACCGCCCGCACCGCGACGACGCTGTCATAGGTGCGACCGTCGCCCATGACGCCGACCGACTTCACCGGCAGCAGCACCGCGAAGACCTGATTCGTCGAGCGATAGAGCTCGTTGGCGACGATCTCCTCGAGCAGGATCTCGTCGCACTCGCGCAGCAGGTCGAGCTTCGGCTTCGTGATGTCGCCGAGCACCCGGACCGCGAGTCCGGGGCCGGGGAACGGATGTCGCCAGACGATCGACGGGGGCAGTCCGAGCACCTCGCCGAGCGTGCGGACCTCGTCCTTGAAGAGATCCCGCAGCGGCTCGACGAGCTCGAATCCGAGTTCGTCGGGCAGTCCGCCGACGTTGTGATGCAGCTTGATGTTCGCCGCGGTGCCCGCGAGCGACTGGCCGCTCTCGATGACGTCGGGATACAGCGTGCCCTGGGCGAGGAAGCGGACGGGGCCATAGGTCGAGGACTCCTTCTCGACCTCGCGAGCAGCCTCGCGGAAGACCTCGATGAACCGGTGGCCGATGCGACGCCGCTTCTCCTGCGGGTCCTCGATGCCGGCGAGGTCGGCGAGGAACGCCTCGGACGCATCGACGACGCGGAGATCGATGTCGAAGTGATCGCGGAAGGTCGATTCGACGAGCGCCCGCTCCTGCTTCCTCAGCAGACCGTTGTCCACGAAGATGCAGGTGAGCCGGTCGCCGATCGCTCGTTGAAGGAGCGCCGCGACGACGCTCGAATCGACGCCGCCCGACAGGCCGCAGATGACGCGATCGTTGCCGATCTGGGCACGGACCCGCTCGCACTCGGCGTCGAGGAACTCGCTCATCCGCCAACTGCCGCTGCAGCCGCAGATGCCGTAGAGGAAGTTGCGGAGGATGTCCACGCCGTGCGGCGTGTGCGTGACCTCGGGGTGGAACTGCACGCCCCAGAACGGCCGCTCTCGGTGACGCACCGCGGCGTAGGGGCAGGTGTCGGTCGAGGCGACGGCCTCGAACGACTCGGCGAGTCCGGTGACCTGATCGCCGTGGCTCATCCAGACCGAGGTGCGGCTCGGGATGCCGGCGAGCAGCCCGGTCTCGTCACGGATGTCGAGCTGGGCGCGGCCGTACTCGCGATGCCGGGCGCTCTCGACCGTACCGCCGAGCATCTCGCAGCCGAGCTGCATGCCGTAACAGATGCCGAGCACCGGGACGCCGAGATCGAGGATCCCGGGGTCGCACCGGGGCGCGCCCTTCTCGTGCACGCTCGACGGTCCGCCGGACAGGATGATGCCCTTGGGGTTGAGTCCTCGGATCGTCTCGAGGTCCGTGCCCGGCGCGACCAGCACGCTGAACGCGCCGAGTTCACGCACCCGGCGGGCGATGAGCTGGGCGTACTGGCTGCCGAAGTCGAGGATCGGGATGGTCTCGGCGGCGGGGACGCCGC
>CAYZSH010000097.1:2486-9275 GCA_964481025.1 uncultured Isosphaeraceae bacterium | reverse complement strand
CTTCGAGGGCGCGTTCCGCATCGCCGGGGGCGCCTGCTCGCTTGCACGCGTTCGAGCAGTACTTCACGTTCTCCCAGTCTCGCTCCCACTTCTTGCGCCACGTGAACGAGCGGCCGCAGGACAGGCATATCTTGGTGGGCAGAGACATGGGGAGTCGAGATCGGACTCAGGCGAAGAGGGTGTTCTTCGTGGGATTGACGGTGATCGCCTTGGGATCGCGGAGGATCTCGCCCGCGGCGGCGATGCCGCTCTCGATGGCGTGTTCGACGCGACCGCCGAGACACCAGTCACCACAGATCGTCAGGGTGCGATCCGCGTTGGTCAGGTGATCCCGTCCAAGCGGCGTTCGCGTGAGTCCGAATCGCCAGCGGTGGGCGACGCCTTCTGGAAGGCTGGTGCCCAGCACCGACTCCGCGAGGGCCCGAAGGTCGGGCTCGACCTCGTCTCGTTCCCGCTCGAGATGACGCCGCGTCCAGTCCGCCGAGGCATGCAGCGTCCATGCGCCGTGGTCGTCTCGACCCGGACGACTCGCCTCGCGTGCCACCCAGCGAACGTCGGCCGTCGGCTCGGCGGCGACGTCGAATCCCGGATCGTGCGTCACGCCCGACACCATCCACGTCCAGACCGGATCCACCTCGACCGCGTCGAGCGAGGTGGCGAGATCCGCATCGACGTCGAGCAGCAGTCGTCGGGCCTGCGTCGAGGGAATGGCGAGCACCAATCGATCGGCCGTCTCGATCGCGGCACCGTCGGCGTCACGGACGGTCCAACCGTCGTCGTCCCGTGTGAGCGCGGCCACCTCGGCGGAGAAGCGCACGCGGAGGTCGGCCTGCAGGTGACGCACCAATCCGTTCATCCCCGGCATGCCGACGAACCAGGGATCGCTCGGGGTCGCCACGCGACCATCGGCCGTTCGCACCCGCGGCGACCACGGCGCCACCACGCCGTCGTCGATCCAGCTTCGCGTGAGTTCGTGTCGGAGTTCGCCCCGAAGCCGGAGCACCTGACATCCGTGATCGAAGTGAACGTCGTCACGTCGCCGCGTGCTGAGTCGACCGCCCGGACCGCGGCCCTTGTCGAGAAGCGTCACGCGATGACCGTGATCCGCGAGCGTCCGTGCTGCGATCGAGCCGGCGACGCCGGCGCCGACCACGAGCACCGACGCTCGTTCGATGCCGCCGTCGACCAGTTCGCGGTACGCGGGCAGGTCGAGGCGCTTCGCGTGCACCGACGTCGATCGCGCCCGGATCGTGCCGGTGACCGGGCGATTCTCGGGGAACGGTCGATCGAAGAGGCCGAGGCACCAGAGCAGGCCGCCGATCGAGTTCGGGTCGCGGCCGTCGATCGCGTAGCGGTCGTTGAGATCGTGCAGTCGTGCGAGCGCCTCGGCCGGGTCGCCGCTCCAGTCCGCGATCGCCTTGCCCCAGGTCATCCGCAGGTTGTTGTGCAGCCAGCCGCGGGTGCGAAGGGCCGTCTGGGCGAGATCCCAGAGCCGATCACCGGTGCGGCTGCGTGACAACGACTCCCAACTTCGTCGCTCGCGCGGATCACGGGCATGATCGGTGAGCGTCTCATGCGCCCAGCGGGGCAGGGCCGCGATCGACTCGTGATCGCGATGCGTGCGACAGAAGTGGAACGACAACTCGCGCCAGACGAGCAGTTCATCGAGGAACTTCGAGGCACCCTCGCCTCGGATCCGCGACGCCTCGCGGGCGATCCGCATCGGCGAGATCATGCCGTGATGCAGCCAGGGTGAAAGTCGGCTGGTTCCATCAAGTGCCGCGTCGTTCCGCTCGGCGGCGTACGCCCGCAGGCCCTCATCGCGGAACGTCGTCCATCGCTCGATCGCGGCCGATTCGCCGCCGCGAAGATCCGGCGCCGGGCCGACCGCGTGGTCGATCGGCCACGAACCGACGAGATCGCGGAGCGCGACGTCGTCGAGATCCGCGAGGTCGAGGGTGTCTTCCGGGAGATGCGATCGCGTCGCGCTCGGTGCGTCGAGATCCGGCTCGGGCCACGGGAGATCGATTCGATCGCGCCAGCCGTCTTCGCAGGCCTGACGGAAGCGGAAGGCGCGGTCGTGGATGCCCTCGACCAGTCGGCCCGGCAGCACGCAGGCGGCGTCGACCAGCAGCACGCTTCCCGGGACGCGGCGCGCGATCGCCTCGGTCCATGCGGGATACGGACGAAGCGGGTGGTCCTCGGCGACGAGGACGCGGGCGCGGGCGGCGAGTCGACGCAGTCCGCTCTTGCATCCGGCCGGCGTCGGTGGTGTCACCGACATCGCGATCCCGAGTTCGCGCAGTCGTCGTTGCGTGTCGCGACGACCTTCGAGCATGAAGAGCGTCTGGCGATCGTTCGCGTGCGGATGCCGCCCGGCGAATCCCGAGTGCACGACGAGCGGGCAGCCGGTGGCGCGGGCCGCGGCGGCGGCGACTTCCAGCAGCGGGTTCTCGTGCACGCGATCCGCGTGATGCAGCCAGCAGACGACGAGATCGCCGTCGGTTCCTCGACGCGCCAAGGTGGTGCGTTCATCGAGATGGGCGGGCAGCACGAGTCCGTCGATCGGCATCGCTGGAGACTCCGTCGCTCAGCCGGTGCGAAGGGCGCCGAGGCCGCCGTCGATCCCGAACACCTGGCCGGTCACCCAGCTCGACGCGTCGGACGCGAGCCACGCGAGGATCGGGGCGACGTCGTCGGGCGTGCCGATGCGACCGAGCGGGTGCATCTTTCGCGAGTGCTCGAGGGCTCGTTCGCTGCCGGTGATGCGGCTCGCCATCGGGGTGTCCACGAGGGCGGGGGCGACGACGTTCACGCGAAGTCCGCGGGCCGCGTACGTCGCGGCGGCGCTTCGGGCGAGTCCTTCGACGCCCGCGCCCGCGGCCGCGATCGCTTCGTGGTTCGGAAGTCCGACCCCGGCCGCGACGGTCGAAACGAGCACCACGCTGCCGCCGGACTTCAGGTGCTTGCCCGCTGCCCGAACGCACGCGAAGGCGGTGGTCAGCTTCGCGGCGATCGTCTCGTGCCAATCGGCCGCGGTCAGAAGGTGTGCGGGTTTCAGCGTGATGCAGCCGGCGAGGTTCACGATCGCTCGAAGCGGCGGGGCGTGCTCATCCGACGCGAGTGTGCCGACCAGAGTGTCGACCGCGTCCAGATCGCAGGCATCGCAGATGTGTCGCGAGGCCAGGCCGTCGCAGGCATCGAGTCGTCCGGCATCCCGGCCCGCGCCCGCGACGTCGAATCCTGCGCTCGCCAGCGTGCGAACCAAGGCCCGACCCATGCCGCCTCCGGCACCGATCACGAGGACCCGGGTGGGTTCGGAGGGTGTCGGGACGAGGCTGCCAGGACTGTGCTGATGGACCATGCGATTCGATTCGATGGGGGTGACGGTGAAGGCGAGGTCCGGATGGAACTCGCGCGACGCCGACGAGATGACCGGCGGCGCCGCCGGGGACCGCGCGACTTCGCCTTCTGCCGCCCGAGGTTTCAACACCCGACCGATCGCTCCGGAAATGGTCTCGATCCACGATTCCTGGGTTGGCGGCGAGTTCGTCGCGGCGGCGGGTCGGCCGACTGAACGATGATCGGCACCGCAGGTGTGCGGCGATCTTCCCGGGCGGCGATGATGCGTTCATGAACGAACGACCCCCGAGCGGTGCGACCCGAAGTCTCGACGACCTGCGTCTCGACGCGTGGACGGCGCTCGGCCGGGCTGTTCTCGATGCGAAGCACGAATGGCATCTTCCGGTCGTGACGTCGCTCGGGCTCGACGGTCGTCCGCAGGCCCGCACCGTGGTCCTCCGAGGTGCCGACGCCGCGACTCCGGGCGGGCCGACGGTGCGGTGTCACACCGATCGTCGCAGCGGAAAGATCGCCGAGATCGCCCGCGACCCGCGGGTCGGGGTTCTCTTCTACGAACGACGGCACAAGGTTCAGATTCGGATCGAGGGGCACGCCACCGTGCACCTCGACGATGCGCTCGCGGACGACGCGTGGCGTCGCACCGCGGTCTCCAGCCGTCGGTGCTATCTCGCTCCGCAGGCGCCCTCCGAGGTGCTCGCGGACTGGCATCCGAATCTGCCCGATGGCTGGCGCCATGCGGTGCCCGACGAGGCGACCTGCGAGGCGGGCCGGGCGAACTTCGCGGTGGTGGTGATCCGGGTCGAATCGCTCGAACGACTCGAACTGCATCACGACGGCCACGTTCGGTCCCGCTGGCGGTGGGACGGCGAGCGGGTGGTCGAGTCGGTGTGGCTCGCCCCCTGAGTCAGGCCTGATCGGATCGATCGCGGCCGGCCCGGCGGGCGGCGAGCAGGATCGCACCGAACGGCCACCACCAGAGGAGGTCGTTGGTCAGGATCGTGACCCCGAACGACCAGTCGATCGCGCCGCGGGAGGCGCTCCAGACGAAGCCGATCGGGCCGAAGATCTTCCCGAGCAGTCCGACCAGCACGATCGGCCAGTGGCGGAGGGGATCCCGGGCGGCGCAGAGATACCCGACCCCGTACACCCCGATCACCATCCCGAGGCACTGCCAGATCGCGCGGCCGGGGTCCGGAAGCGGGTCCATGCCGACCAGCTGGAACGGGAGATCGGGGAGCAGGATGACCGGGACGCCCCAGAGCAGGTTGTAGACGCCCGCGGCGGCCAGCCAGTAGGTCATCCACGCGGGGAAGGCTCGGGGGCTCGTGGCGGGGCGGACCGAGCCCGGGCTGGACGGTGAAGCGGCGGCTGACATGGCGACGGGTTCGCGGAGAAGGGGGTCCGGATGCTGGAGGGCGGGAAGGGGAACGTGAACATCCCACGAAATCACGGTGACGTGGCATCCGGACGGCCTCGGATTGCGATATACCTATCAACGGTCGCTTGGAGGATCCGGGCGACGACTGGGAAAAGGCTTCCGGCCGGGTGCGGCCGGGGGAAAAGGAAAACTTCCGGCCGCGTGCGGCCGGGGGAAAAGGAAAAGGGACACATGAGAAATCAGATGCTGTGGTCGGCCCTTGCGGCCGGCCTCGTGGCTTCGTCCGCGTCCGCCGATCTCGTCGGCGTCGTGGGCGGCCAGACCAACGTGCTGCTCGACTTCGGTCTCATCGAGAAGGCCACCGGCCTCTCGCTCGCCGGCGTGAGTGACGGCGTCATCGTGCCCGGGAACCTCGGGGCCGGATCGGTCGCGTTCGCGATCACCTCGCCGCTGAGTGCCGACATGCCGACGACCTTCGCCTACGACGCGGCGGACTTCTTCGGAACCTTCAGCGGCTCCATCGAGCACCGCGGCGCCGTGTTCTTCACCGGCGCGGCGGATGTCGCCCTGGGCAACTTCACGATCGGCTACGACGTCGACGTCATGGCGTTCCAGGTGTCGGACAACCTCGACCTCGGGATCGATCTCTTCGACGTCGCGATCACCAAGGCGTCGCCGATGGCGATGACCTTCGACGTCACCGGCGATCTCCTGATCTCGGCCGACTTCGCGAGCCTGCTCATCGACCTCGGTCTCACCGGTGAGGATCTCACCGGCGTCGATGTCGGCGATGCGTGGGTGCAGGCCCTCAACCAGCCGGTGCCGGCTCCGGGCGCGCTCGCGCTTCTCGGCATCGCGGGGGTCATCGGAACCCGTCGCCGTCGCGGCTGATCTCGACCGCGAGGATCGACGTTCCCTGAAAACAACACCGCCCCGACGTTCGACGTCGGGGCGGTGTCTTGTTCTGTGATCTACCGGCGTCAGTGCGCCGCGGGCTTGCCGCTCGGCTCCTCGAGTCCCGCGGCCTTGAAGGCGCCGTGGATGTTCACGTGGCACGCGCGACCGGTCTTCTCGACGTAGTCCTGGTGGTAGTCCTCGGCGGCGTAGAACTGCTTCGCGGGCTCGACCTCGGTGACGATCGTGCGACCCGTGAAGGCGGGGCTCGCGGAGAGTTCGGCGATCACCTTCTTCGCGGTCGCGAGCTGCTCGTCGCCGACGGTGTAGATGCCCGAGCGGTACTGGGTGCCGAAGTCGGGCCCCTGACGGTTGAGCTGCGTCGGATCGTGCAGGGCCATGAAGAAGCGGACGAGCGTCTCGAACGAGACCTTCGCGGGATCGAAGACGACCTTGACGCTCTCGGCGTGACCGGTCTCGCCGGTGCAGACCTGCTTGTAGGTCGGGTTGTCGACGGTTCCCTGCTGGTAGCCGCTCTCGACGGTGATGACGCCGGGGATCATCTGGAAGCCGTGCTCGACGCCCCAGAAGCAGCCGCCGGCGAAGTACGCGTTCTCGGTGGTCATGACGGGCTGGGACTCCTTGGGCACAGGAGCGCCCTTCTCGATGAACTCGAGCGACTCGCTGTTGAGGCAGTAGCGGAGGTTGGTCGGCGGCGGACCGTCGGGGAAGACGTGCCCGAGGTGCGCGTCGCAGCGGGCGCAGTTGATCTCGGTGCGGACCATGCCGTGAGTCGTGTCGGTCTTTTCGGCGATGTGTGCCGGATCGAAGCCGGTGAAGAAGCTCGGCCAGCCGGTGCCCGAGGTGAACTTGTGCTCGCTCTTGAAGAGCGGCAGTCCGCACACGACGCAGACGTACATGCCGTCCTTCTTGTTGTCGAGGAGGGTGCCGCAGAACGGCCGCTCGGTGCCGGCGTTCTGGGTGATGCGGTACTGCTCGGGCGTGAGCTTCTTCGCGAGCTCGGCGATGGCGTCGGGCGAGAGGTGGGTGACGTCGTAGCCGGCGGCCGAGATCACGCGGCCGTCATCGGTGGTCATGGTGCGCACGGGGGTTTCCTTGCCGCCGGTTCGACCGGACTGGCTCTGGGACGGGGG
>CAYZSH010000097.1:0-2386 GCA_964481025.1 uncultured Isosphaeraceae bacterium | reverse complement strand
GGCGAGCGCGGCGGCGGTGAACAGACTGATGCTGGCGATGGGGTTCATGGACGATTCCCTTCGATGCGGCCCCCGGTACCGGATTCGGCACCGGACTCGGATGGCGGTGCGGAGACGCCCTCAGGGTATGCGGCGGACGCACCCGCCGTTCGCGGCCGAGTGGCGTTCGTGTCTCACCTTCTCGTCTCGAGCCACCGCCGGACCCCCCCGAAGTTCATGTCCAGCAGCCCGTTGTTCACGAACGCCCGGAAGACGTCCGCGGGAATCCCCTCGCCCTCGGCGTCCTCCTCCAGCCAGTGGCGATAGGCCGAACGGCGGGCGGCGTCATCGAGGTGATCGTCCCGAAGAAGTCGGCTCACGAACTCGCTCTCGCGGATCACCCGGTCCCGCACGCGGGCGAGGTGACGGCCGGGATCGTCCACATGCCCGAAGTGCGTGAGGTGCAGGCGGTCGAAGTCGAGGGCGTCGAGGCGGTCGATCGACGCGACCCAGGTGTCGCGGTCGAACTCGGGCGGCGCGAGGGGCAGGGTGGGGAAGCGGGATCCCGGAATCCGCATGCCCGCGACGTCGCCGGTGAAGCACTGTCGGAGTCCGTCGAGCTCGACCATCCACGCGTGGTGATGCCGGGCGTGCCCGGGGGTCTCGATCGCGGTGAAGTCGACGCCGCCGATGCTCACGGTCTCGCCGTCGGCGACCTCGTGCACGCGATCGGCGGGGCAGGCGTGGAGTTCGCCGAAGAGGACGTCGAGTTCGTCGCCGTAGATGCGACGGGCGCTCGCGTTGAGTTTCGCGGGGTCGACCAGATGGCGTGCGCCGAAGGGATGCACGTGGACCGCGGCACCACGATCCGCGAACCACCCCGCGGCACCGGCGTGGTCGAGATGGATGTGCGTGAGCACGACCGCGACGATCGACGCGGGATCGACGTCGTGGATCATCAACTGCTCGCGAAGCGTGGGCAGTGTGACCATCGGCCCCGACTCGACCAGCACCGGCCCGTCGTCGGTGTTGACGATGTGACTCGCGGCGGCGCCTTCGAGGTCGTGATAGAGGAGATCGAGGGTGTGGATGGGCTTCATGACGAGGCGTCGGACTCGGAACCGGTCCCGGTGTCGGTTCGGGGCTGCGTGCCGAAGAATCGTTCGCTGGCGCGCTGCACGATCGCGTACAGCACCGGGACCATGAGCAGGCTGATGACGGTCGCGGCGAGCATGCCGCCGAACACCGTCGTGCCCATCGCCCTTCGGCTCATCGCACCCGCACCCGTCGCCACCAGCAGCGGCAGCACGCCGAGGATGAAGCTGAACGCCGTCATGAGCACCGCTCGGAACCGCATCTTCGCGGCGTCGATCGCGGCCTCGTTCGGGGTCAGACCTTCCTCGCGCCGCACCTTCGCGAACTCGACGATCAGGATCGAGCTCTTCGCCGCCAGACCGATCAGCAGCACGATGCCGACCTGCACGTACAGATCGATCGGCAGCCCCGTCAGCAGCAGCGCCATCACCACGCCGAGCAACGCCGTCGGCACGCTCAGGACCACCGACACCGGCAGCGACCAGCTCTCGTACTGCGCCGCCAGCACCAGATAGACCAGGATGACCGCGAGCCCGAACGCCGCCGCCATGCCGCCCGCCGCGGCCGTCATCTGGAACGCCATGTCACGCCACGCGAACCCCGTCCCCGGCGGCAGACTCTCGTTGCCGATCTCGGCGAGCAGCTGCAGGGCCTGGCCGCCCGAGAAGCCCGGGGCGGGCCCCGCGGTCACGCGAGCCGACGGATAGATGTTGAAGTGGAACACGCTCTCCGGGCCGAACCGCCGTTCGACGCTCGCCACCGACTCCATCGGCAGCATCCGTCCCTCGCGGTTCCGCACCTCGAGCCGCCCGATGTCCTCGGGACTCGACCGGAAGTCCGCCTCCGCCGACGTCCGCACCTGATAGATGCGGCCGAAGTTCGCGAAGTCGTTGACGTAGTACGACCCGAGGTTCGCCGACAGCGTCTGGAAGATCTCGTTCATCTCGACGCCGCGGGAGAGCGCCCGCTCGCGATCGATGTCGACGTGCACCTGCGGCACGTTGGCGCTGAACGTCGTGATCGCCCGGGCGATGCCCGACTGACTGTTCGCCGCGTCGAGATACTGATCGACCGCGCCCTGCAGCACGTCGAGTCCGAGACCCGCGCGGTCCTGCACCTCGAGCGACAGACCCGCACTCGCGCCAAGACCCGGCAGCGACGGCACCGGGAACGCGACGACCATGCCTTCCTGAATGCCCGCCCCGATCACGTTCAACTGCCGGATGATCGACGTCTGGAAGAGATCCTCGGTCGGGCGCTCGTCCCACGGATCGAACACCACCACGATCGTGGCCGCGTTGCTCGCCGCCGC
>CAYZSH010000096.1:8184-9318 GCA_964481025.1 uncultured Isosphaeraceae bacterium | reverse complement strand
GCGGGTGAAGAGATCGCGGTCCTTGCACCAGCCGTGGCATTCGAGGATCCAGTGCATGGTGGCGGCGTCCGCGATGGAGGCGGCCGGGAGCTGGTACGCCAGCTCGACGCCTTCGCCCGGGCCGATCGTGACGACGACGCCGTCCGCGGCGGCCACGAGATCTCGAACGTCGCCGAAGGCCGTGTACCGGCCCCGCTGATGACGGACGTCCCAGAGCGGCGTACGGCTCGCCCAGTCGTAGTCGGGGCGGCGTTGGGCGTGATCGATGCGCTTCGGGAAGCCGATCGCCGAGAATTCGGCGGCGACGGGGTCGAGTTCGACTCGTCGGGCGTCAGCCGGCGCGGGCTCACCGATCACCACCCGCAGTCGGTCCCAGTAGACCTCCTGATTCGTGCGGAGCCGAAGAGCGTCGCACCCTTCGGGAAGCGAGGCGAGCGGGAACGCGGCGGTGCGGGGCATGCCCGCGGGGTAGCCGAACGTCCGCTGCACCTCGTGCCAGACGCCGTCGCGGTCGCGGGCGTCGAGGCTCGGGGCGTCGTACGTCGCCCCCGCCTGCCACGCGGCGAACATCGTCTGGGCGTACGGGTACTCGACCCAGCCGTCCATGAGGAGCCACGGCGTGCTCTCGTCGGTCGGCGTCGGAATCGGCTCGGCGAACTCGATGGTGACCGCGTGCTCGGTGCCGAGTCGACCGATGAACCGGCGGTCGAGGTCGGGCAACGGGGCGGCGACGCCGTCCGCGGACGCGATCGCCGCGAGCACCGGCTCGGCACGCTCGTTGATCGCCGCGATCGGCGCGATCGACTGACGGAAGAAGATCGGCGCACCCGTCGCTGCGGGCCCCTCGATCGCGAGACGTTCGTCGGCCGCGAGCGACCAACCGTCGGGCAGCGACCAGCCGACCAGTCGGGCCGCGTCGAGATAGCACGCCTCCTCCATCGGCTCGCAGAGCACGAGTCGCAGACGACCGTCGGCATCCGGCGCGAGCGAGCCGGTCGGCATCGGGAACGCCTCGAACGGACGCGGCTCGCTGTAGACGCCGGGTTCGAGCAGGTAGCCGATGCCGCCCACGCCGAGGACGTCGCTCACGAAGCGGAAGTCGGTGCCGTCATGGGCGAAGAGCACCGGGCACGA
>CAYZSH010000096.1:0-8084 GCA_964481025.1 uncultured Isosphaeraceae bacterium | reverse complement strand
GCGAGTTCGATCGCGGTGAAGTCGAAGCGGCCGGGGCCGGCGTCGACGAGGCTCGGGCCGTCGTCGGAGGTCGTCGCGATCACCGCGAAGCCGCGACCGGGTTCACGCAGGATCGGGCTCCACGCGACCGCGCCTTCGAGGCCGAGATCCGCGTCGGTCACCACCTCGAGCGTGCCGTCACCGTCGGCGTCCGCGATCAGCAGATTCGCCGGGGCGGTGTCGAGTGTTCGGAGGCGCGTCGGTCGGAAGACGCCGTCCGCATCGGGTGCCCAGCGATCGATGCCGCCCGAACCGTCGGCGGTCACCAGATCGATGACGCCGTCGCCGTCGAGATCACCGGCGGCGGCCAGTCGGAGGTCCGCAGCGGCGAGCGCGGCGAAGCGAGGGTCGTCGTGCGTGTACGACCAGAGACGGTCGTTGAGATGCACGAGATGCGGCGGGGCATCGCGGATGACCAGCAGGTCGAGATCGCGGGTGCCGTCGAGATCGACCGCGAGCGCTCGCCGCGATCCGGCGTCGCCGCCGATCCCCGCGTCGGGTGCGATGTCGGTGAAGGCGCCGGTGCGATCGTTGTTCCAAAGATGATCGGGACCGTCGGCGACGATCACGAGAATGTCGAGATCGCCATCGTGGTCGGCGTCGACGACGACCGCGTCGACGGTGTCGTGATCGCCGCCCGCGACGCCCGCGGTCTCCGTGGCGTCGCGCCAGCCGCCGTCCTCGGTCCGGAGCCACAACTGATCCGGACCACGCCGGCCGAGGAACGCGTCGACGCGTCCGTCGTGGTCGATGTCCGCGAACGATGCGAGCCGGACGTCGGAGATCGAGGCGAGCGGATGCGATGCGTCGTGCCGGTGACCGTCGTCGGTCGCGAGGAGCACCGCGTTGCCGTCGGCGCTGCCACCCGCGATGAAGACGTCGAGTCGGCCGTCGTCGTCAAGGTCCGCGACCGAGATCGAGCCGCCCGGTCGCCACGCGGGGGCGTCGGTGACCGTGAGCGGCGCGGGAGCGGTCCAGACTTGGCCTTCGGGTCGAGACGCTCGTGCGGTCGACAGTGCGTGCGGGGCCGCCATCGCCTTGGTCCCCAGTCGGCCGTAGATCGGCTTCACCGACACCGCCCGCGGATTCGTCTCCAAGCGTTCGAAGGTGGCGAGCGCCGCGTCCGCGGCATCGTCGTCACCGAGCCGGGCGGCGACCGAGCCGATCCGGAACCACGCGCTGCGCAGATACGGGTCGAGTTCGGCGGCCCGGCGATACGCGGCCATCGCCTCGGCGGGTTGCTCTCGTTCAAGGACGAGTCCGAGGTGGTACCAGCCGTAGGCATCCGCGGGATCGCCTTCGACGACGGTGCGGAACCTCGTGGCGGCGCGTTCGTCTTCGCCCGCTCGCTGCAGCAGGACGCCTGCGACGTACGCGGCGCGGAGATCGTCGGGATGCGCCGTCGCGATCGCTTCGATCATGTCGAGAGCGTTCTGTTCGTCGTCCTCCAGCTGCCGGTTCATGACCGCGATGGCGAGATCGACTTGCGCCTCCACGCGGGTGTCGTCCGCCGACACCACACGCTCGAGCGCGTCGACTGCGTCGGCGTACTCGTAGCGGGCGAGCAGTCCGGCCGCCCGGCGGTGATCGGCGTCGAGCGGTGCGGGGTCGACCGCGACGGGCGTGGTGCCGGGATCCTCGATCGAGGGATCGCAGGCGGCAAGCAGCAGGAGCGGCGTCGCAAGAAGGGCGGCGTCGAGGAGACGACGGTTGCGGTTTCGGAACGACGGTTCGGGGGTCGTCGGCATGGCCGGAGTCTACGACCGCCCGAGTCGCCGAGGGGACGAACTCAGCGGCCGAAGATGTCGATCCCGAGGGGCGCGACGGTGACGTCGGGCTCCGAGATCGTGCCGCGGACGATGTACTTCGCGAGGCGATCGGTGACGAGCGCCGTGAGATCGCCGATCTTGCCGAGCGTGGCCTGCATGCCTTCGAGCGGGCCCGCGTTCATCCGGAGATCGAGGGCCTGATCGACGAGTCCGACCGTGCCGCGGCCGCGGGCACCGATCGGACCCGCGAGCAGCGTGAAGGTCGTCAGATCGAGCTTCTGATCGCGAACGATGAAGGTGGTGTGGAACTGATCCTTCTGCGAGGGGCTCAGCGTCAGGATCCGCATCACCTTCGCGAGCGCCTTGACGAGCGGGCCGCCCGTGAACCGTCCCTGTTCGACGCTGAATTCGCCGCCGCCGCCGAGGCTGACCAGCGGACGTCCGAGGTTGAGGTCGAACTCCATCGCGGTGTCGAGGAGTCCCGCGAGCTTCGAGGGGTCGGTCTCGTTGACGCGGTGGATCGACTGGAGCTGGATGTCGCGGATCTCCAGCGTGCCGAACGCGTGGAGCGATGCCGCGGAATCGATCGCGGCCCCGAGCGCCGCGTCCGGGATGACGCCGTCCGACCGGTCGCGCAGCGTCGCGAGCCGGGACTGGGTGTCCGGGTTCTGTGCCTGGGACGCGGGGCGGACGGTGGTCTCCGGCGGCGTCGTCTCGCCGGGCATGCCGCGGGTCGTCTCGTCCGCGATCTTGAGGGTGAGGTCGACGGTGCCCTCGAACATGTCGATCGTGAAGGGTTCGATCCGGAGCACCTCGGATTCGTACCGACCTTCCATCGACGCCTTCGCGATCTCCACGAGGTACTCGTCGAATGCGAAGGTCGTCGGTCCGAGCGCCAGCGTGAACCGGGTGTCGTCGCGGCGGGGGTCGTTCAGGTTGAAGTTGCCGGTCATCGTGGCGTCGAGATGGCCTTCCACCTTCCGCTCGACGATCACGTTCTGCAACTGCGGAGGAAGGTGACCGACGGCGTCCTGGTCGAGGGCGACATCGAGGTGCAGTCGGGTGAGTTCGGCGTCGAGGGTGTCGATGTCGATGCCCCCCGCGATGTCGATGTCGAACAGGTCCTTCCGCTTGAGCGTCGTGTCGATCTGGTACCAACCCGGGCCACGTCCAAGGTCGATGCGGTCGTCTCCCTTCCGGGCCTTGTTGTCGATCTCGAAGTCGAGGTCGTCGAGCGACATCCGGCGGCTGTCTCCGCGGATTCCATAGTCGATGGTGAGGTCCGACACGGCGATGGTGTCGATCGCGAAGATCTCGCTGATCGGTCGGCCATCCTCGCCGGCGGCATCGTCGCCGCTGAGCAGATCGCTCCAGCCGACGATCGTGCCGTCCTCGAGCGCGTCGAATCGGGCGGTGACGCCGTCGAGCTTGAAATCGCGAAAGACGATCGGCCCGGTGAGCGGAAGGCGATCGAGCACGATCCCGACGGTCGGAGCGTCGAGGATCGTGGTCTCCTCGCCCGAGGCGTCCTTCGAGATGAGCTTCAGGTCCACGATGTCGACGCCGAACGGATAGCGGTACTCGAACCGCCCGATCTCGACCCGCGGTTCCAGCAGGTCCTCCGCGATCGCCAGCACCTCCCGACGGATCCACGGCTCCGCCAGGGACGCTGCGGCCGGGACCCAGAGCGGGGCGGTGGCGGCGGCGGTGGCGGCGAGTCCGAGACCGGCGAGGAGGATCTTCCAGCGTCGTCGCATGGGGGGGCAGGAACCGGGGGAGGGGCGCATGACGACGCGGCGGAAGGTCCGCCGCGTCGACGAGGTTCAGTGGCGATGGGCGGACTCGAACCGCCGACCTAAGGTTTATGAATCCTTCGCTCTAACCAGCTGAGCTACATCGCCATGGGCCGGGACCGCCGTCGAGGACGGGGCCGGATCGATGATGGTACCGCACCCCGGTGAGGCGTCAAGGCGAGGCCTCGGCGTGTTCCGCGCCAGGCCCGGGCGGCACTCCCGGCGGGATCAGGCCGAGGTGGTGCACCCGTTCCCGTGCCGGACCCAGCGTCGCCCGACCGAGGTCAGGGCGAACTCGGGCTCCTGGCGGGCGATCGCCGCCGCCACGAGGCCCATGAAGAGGGGCTGGGGGGCGAGCGGGCGACCGGTGAGTTCCGGGTGGTACTGGGCCCCGATGAAGTACGGATGCGTCTCGACGGGGAGTTCGAGCACCTGCATGATCTGATGGTCGGGATGCCGGCCGCTGAATCGCAGTCCGGACTCCTGAAGCCGATCGATGTAGGCGGGCTCGACCTCGAAGCGGTGACGGAATCGCTCGCGGATCCGGATCGCACCGCCGTGAAGGAAGCTGGCGAGCGAACCCGGCTCGAGCGCGACGTCCTGCGCCCCGAGCCGCATCGTGCCGCCCATGATCCCCTCGAGCTTCTTCTGGTCGGGCAGTTCGGCGATGACCGGGTCGGGGGTGTTCGGTGCGAACTCGGTCGAGTGCGCCGAGTCGAGCCCCAGCACGTGCCGGGCGTGCTCGATGACCGCGACCTGGAACCCGAGGCAGATGCCGAGGAACGGGATGCCGTGCGTTCGGGCATGCTCGACGCATCGGATCTTGCCTTCGACGCCGCGGATGCCGAAACCGCCGGGCACGATGATCGCGTCGAGTCCGTCGAGAAGCGACCCCGCGTCGGCGGCGCTCTCGATGTCGGACGTGTCGATCCACTGCACGTCGATGTTGCAGTCGAGATGGATGCCCGCGTGCTCGATCGCCTTGTCGATCGATGCGTAGGCGTCGCGAAGCGCGGCGTACTTGCCGGGAATCCCGAGCGTGATCGATCGGGTGCGCGTCGAGGCGAGCTTGCGGGAGAAGTCGCTCCAGCGATGCCGCGCCTCGTCCTCGTGCACGGGATTCACGCGGTCGTGCAGATCGAGCATCGAGAGGATCTCGCGGTCGAGACTCGCCTTCCGCATCTCCTCGGGGATCGAGTAGACCGAGTCGCGGTCGTGCATCGAGAAGATCCGGGTCATCGGCACGTTCGAGAACATGCCGATCTTCTCCATCACCGTCTCGTTGACCGGGTTCTTCGCTCGGCACGCGACGAGGTGCGGCTGGATGCCGGCCTCCATGAGTCGCTTGATGCCGAGCTGAGCGGCCTTGGACTTCTGCTCGCCGAGGATCTGCGGTTCGAGGATGTAGGTGAGGGCCACGAAACAGGCCGACTCCGGGCCTTCCTCGAACGCGAGCTCGCGAAGGGCTTCGATGTAGAAGCCGTTCTCGTAGTCGCCGGCGGTGCCGCCGACCTCGACGAAGACGACGTCGGCGGGGCCGCCATTGCGGCCGCCGTGCATGGCGAGGTCACGGAGCTTGTACTTCACGGCGCCGGTGACGTGCGGGATCATCTGCACGTCGCGGCCGAGGTAGCCGCCGCGGCGCTCGCGCTCGAGGACCTCGGTGTAGATCTGGCCCGCGGTGACGTAGTTCCGCCGCGTCAGGTTCAGATGCAGCATCCGCTCGTAGGTCCCGAGATCCATGTCGGTCTCGAGTCCGTCATCGAGCACGAACACCTCGCCGTGGCGATACGGGTTCAGCGTGCCGCTGTCGATGTTGAGGTAGCCCTCCATCTTGATGGGGGCGACCGACAGTCCCTTGTCCTGCAGCAGCTTGGCAAGCGAGCTGGAGAAGATGCCCTTCCCCAGCCCGCTCATGACGGTGCCGATGACCACGACGTACTTGGTGCGTCCGCGGACATAGCCCGGCGGTTCGGGGCTGTACCACTCGGTGCCGACGCCCTCGCCTCGCCCGAAGGCGGCGAGAAACTCGGCGTCCGCGGCATCGCCGTCGGAGGGTCGTGGATTGGGGTTTGTGGAGCCGCCGGAGGCGTCTGCGTCGGCGTGGGGATGATGCTGGCGCGGCGTGAGGGGCATAGGGGAAGGTACCGCGCCAGCGGGGATCGGGGCAAGGCGTCCGGCCGCGGAATCGTGGCGCCCCGATCTTCTGCTCTCCTGCTCAGCTCACTCCTGCTCTCGGCTTCGGCGAAGCCGAAGCCGCACGAAGGCGTCGTACTGCTCGGGCGTGTCGATGCCGGTGCCCCGGCAGTCGAAGTCCGCGACCGCGATCGTGCCGCCGTTCTCGAGCACCCGCAGCTGCTCCAGTCGCTCGAGGCGTTCGAGCGGCGATTCCGGCCAGCCGGCGAAGCGGGGGAGGAACGCCCGGCGATAGGCGTAGAGACCGACGTGACGGCGTGGCGCGTGGCCGGTCGCATCGCGGTCGAAGGGGATCGGGCTGCGGCTGAAGTAGAGCGCCCGGCCGCGGAGATCCGTGACGACCTTCACGATGTTCGGGTTCATCGGATCCTGATCCGGGCCGAACGGGGACGCGATGGTCGCCATGTCCGCGTCGGGATCCGAGGCCAGCGCCTCGACCACCGCGTCGATCGCCTCGGGTTCGATCTCCGGCTCGTCGCCCTGGACGTTCACGATGATCGCGTCCTCGGCGAGCTCCGACGACAGTCGCTCGGCGACCTCCGCGAGTCGGCTCGTGCCGTTCGGATGGTCGAGCCGCGTCTCCATCGCCTCGTGGCCGTCGGCGGTGACGACGTCGAGGATCTCGCGATCGGGGGCCGCGACGATCACGCGGTCGGCGCAGGTCGCCTTTCGAGCCTGATCGACGACGTGCAGGACCAGCGGACGTCCGGTCGCGTCGGCGAGCGCCTTGCGGGGGAATCGGCTCGAATCCAGCCGGGTCGGGATGACGATCGTCGCCGCGGGCACGGGGCGGGGCGGGATCAGCCGCCGAGTTCCTTGATGAGCGCGTCGACTTCCTTGCGCTTCACGCGAATGTCTCGGTACCCGATGTCCTTCCGCACGATCGCGGAGCAGATCTCGGCGGCCTCGCGGGCCTCCTCCATGGAGTTGGACTCGCGGGCGAGGTCGATCAGCGACAGCATCAGGTCGTAGCGGATCGGCATCTCTCGTTCCTTCTCGGCGCCGTCGGTGTGCTCCAACGCCTCGCGGAACTCGCCGACCGCCTCCTGATGCCAGCCCTCGTGCGAGAAGCACTTGCCCAGCATGTGCGTGGCGCGAGTGCGGTACTTCGCCTCGTCCTTGCACTGCTGGAACATCGCCATGGCGTCCTCGTAGTTCCCTCGCTCGTACTCGATGAGTCCGAGTTCGAACTTGATGCCGCGATCGGTCGGATACTTGGCGACCCGCTCGCCGTACTCGTCGGCGCGAAGGGCGAGCAGCTCGGCCTTGAGCGCGGCGGCCTCCTCGCCGCCCGCCTCGGACTCCTCGAGCTTCCGGAGCCGCTTGGCCATGCGTCCCATCCGGACGTCACCCGCCGCCATGCGGAAGCGGTACTGGCCGGTGGCCTCGAAGCCCTTCATGTAGACCTCGACGGCGGTCGCGTCCTCCTCCGCCGTGTCGTTGCGGCGCAGAAGCTGGGCGTACTTGTTCACCGCCTCGGGCGATTCGGGGTTGGCCTCGAACTCCGCCTTCGCCCGCTCCATCGCCCGTTCGGCGCTGGCGCCGCCGGCGAGGGAGTTCTCGTCCTCGAGCGCGGCCTGCTGGTCGGCGTTGCGGATGAGCCGACGGAAGTCGCCGGCCTCGCCGCCACGGGACTGGTTGAAGCCGCCTTCGGACATCGCCCGCTGGGCGCTGAGCTCGTTGAGTTCGGAGATGAGCTCGGTGTCGGATGGATCGATCGCGATCGCCTTCTCGGCCGCCGCGAACGCCTCCTTCCACGCATCCACCTCGACGAAGAGATCCTTGCCCTGGATCCACATCGTCTTCGCCTGCTTCTTCGCCTTGGTCATCATGGCGAAGATCCGCGGCGCGAGCCACTGGCCGAATTCCTTCTCGTCGACGCGGGCGATCGCCTGCATCAGCTTGAACGCGATCGCCAGATTGTTGAGGTCCTTCGCCCACGCGAACTCGTAGGCCGCCATGCGATCGGCGGGGTTCGGACCGTCGATCGCCTTGACTTCCTTGCTCGCCGCCGGCTTGCCGCCCGACTGGAGGTAGCGGATGCCCGCCTCGTAGAGCGCCTGATGGGCCTCCATGTTCGACGGGTCGAACTTGAGCCCGCGGGCGAAGAGTTCGATGGCGTACGAGTAGTTCCCGGTCTGCGCCGCGGTGCGGGCATGCTCGAAGAACTTCGCCGCCTTGTGGGGCTCGGGCTGCCAGCCCGCCGACGCGGCGGCCTCGGACTGGTCGTCGGTCTTCTTCTTCTTGCCGAACAGGGCCACGCGGCGCTCCTCAATGCGTCGGGGGG
>CAYZSH010000095.1:0-9497 GCA_964481025.1 uncultured Isosphaeraceae bacterium | reverse complement strand
GTGGCGTCGGGGCCTTGGGTGTAGCGAAGCGGAGCGCAGAAGACGGCGTGCATGGAAACGAGACTACCAACCGCGGCGTCGGCGATCGCGGCGGGCTGGACCGCACCGCGTTCCCGGCGCCTCCCCCGTCAGTTCCGTTGAGGACCGGCACGGCAGCCTGCCCCCTTGGCCGACCCGATGCGCAGGAGAGGCGACCACGCGACGAAGTCTGCCTGAACGTTCGGTTGGAGGGCGTCCCGGGGGTGCTCGACCCGTGGCTCGTGCCGGCCCCGGTCTTCACGCAACTTCCAGTGGGACCACGGCGGTTCGTCCGCGGTCGCTGCGTTCGGCACCGCTTCAGTTGAACCGCATCGAGGCCGATTCGATCGCCCGACGCTGTACCCTCGCCGCTCCAGACGGATGCCCGAGGCAAAGCCGTCCGGCCGATCGATCGCCGTCGAAGCCGCGACCTCGTCTCCGCGGCGAACCAGGTGCAGGACTGATGGCCGCTGGCGGCGCCGACTCTCCACACAACCTCGAATCCATCCCCGGAAGGGTCTCGCTGCGCGGCCTGCCGCGGCTCATCCATCCGCTCGACGGGTGTGGATTCCGGCAGTACTGGCGGCACTACATCGACAACTGGCCGTACGACCTGCGGTCGCTCCACACGCGGCTGTTCGCCACCGCCGTCGTGACGCTGCGGCTCGCCCCGGTGTTCCTCGAGCACCGCGCCCACCGAGCGGCGATCGAGGCGCAGACGCTCGAGCACGGCCCGGTGTTCGTGGTCGGACACTGGCGCAGCGGGACGACCCACCTGCACAACATCCTGAGCCGGGACCCGCAGTTCGCCTGGATGAGCTTCGACCAGGCGGTCCTTCCGCTCGACTGCCTCTCGAGGATGCGACTCGGGCGCACGGTGATGAACTGGTTCCTGCCGAAGACCCGAGGCATGGACAACGTCGCCATCGACGCCGATTTGCCGCAGGAGGAGGAGTTCGCGCTCGGAGCGTTGGGCGACCGATGCT
The DNA here is from genome assembly GCA_964481025.1 of uncultured Isosphaeraceae bacterium. Classification (GTDB taxonomy): domain Bacteria; phylum Planctomycetota; class Phycisphaerae; order Phycisphaerales; family SM1A02. The sequence goes on along the minus strand of CAYZSH010000095.1, from coordinate 8,493 downwards.
TCCTCAAGTGCTTCTACTTCCCGCGAGAGCTCGACCGGCACTTCAGACAGTCGGTGCTGCTGGAAGGACTCGACCCGCCCGGGCGCGAGCGCCTGGCGAACGCCTATCGCTTCATCGCCCGCAAGATGGCGTACGCCCACGGGGGCAAGACGGTGCTCTTCAAGAATCCCGCGAACACCGCGCGGATGTCCTTCCTGAAGGAGGTCTTTCCCCGCGCGAAGTTCGTCCACATCGTCCGCGACCCCTACTCGGTCCACCCGTCGATGATGAGGCTGTGGTCGAACCTGCTGAACGAGTTCTCATGGCAGCGCGTGCGCGAGATCGACTTCTCCGAGGCGACCTTCTCGATCTACGAGCGGACCATGCGGGCACACCTCGAGGATCGCCGGAGGATTCCGGAGTCGGACCTTCACGAGGTGCGGTTCGAGCAACTGGAGACGGATCCGAAGGGCGCGGTGCGGGGAATCTACGAGGCGATCGGGATCCCGAGCGGTCCCGAAGCGACGCGGAGGATCGACGCCTACATCGACGAGCAGGCCGCATACCGGCGGAGCGAGCATGCCCCGAGCTCGACGATGCGGAGCCTCATCGCCGAGCGTTGGCGTTTCGCGTTCGAGCACTGGGGATACCCGATCTGAACCGTCGGGAGGATGACTCTCGGCGCCGTTCGGACGCGGTCGAGCCTCGCGTTCGCTTCACTCGCGTGACGGCGTCCTGAGCGCCGGCGAGCGAGCGGCGAGGTCCGCGCGAGCGATGGAACCGAGATCGCCGCGGCCAGGGCGGCGACCGGCCGCCTCACTTGCGAGGACGCAGATCGATGGCGCCGATGCCCGGAAAACTGAGGAACTCCGCGGGCCCGACGCCACGGCGTCGAGCCGCCTGCTCGAGAGCGTCCATCTGCGCATCGCTGGGATCGCCGACGACGCAGGCGTCTGGATTGCGATCCGCCGCGGCGAGGATGACCTCGGCGAGGCAGGTGAAGTTGACCTCGGGGTCGAGTTGCTCCGCCGTGAAGAGCCCCATGTCGAACGGGCAGTGGAGACCCGGAATCCGCGTCAGGCACTTCACGACCCGCAGATCCGGCCTGACGGAGAGCACGGAACGATCGACGTTCTCCGGTTGGGCATCGTCGAGGATCACGGTGTTCGGCCCGAAGTCGTCGGCCCCCAGAATGCTGCCAAGCGCGTTGGTCACGCAGACGACGATGGATGCCTCCTTGATCTCCTCCTTCCGCGTCGTGAACCGATGGACCGCGGGATCCCAGCCGGGAACTTCGACAAGCCGCCCGACCTGCTCGGGCAGATCGACGGCCAGGACCCTGCGGCGCGGGGATCGCCGAAACATGCAGCGCAGCGCTGCACGCCCCGTGGAGCCTGCGGCTCCCATCACCGCGACGACACCATCCGAGCCGATTTCCGTTTCGATGTCTTCGACCATCTGAGCAATGGTCACCGCCGTAAAGCCATGCCCCGTGGTGATCGCCATGTGTGGCCGGGCTTTCTTGAGCAGTCTGCCCTGCCTCGAGATCGACGGAATCAGGGCCCCCAGACTCACGAAGCGCGCCTCACGGTGCTCCGCGTAGTCGAGCACATCAAGCAAGGCGTCCCTGGCATCGGAAAGGCCGTCGAGCATCTCTTGCGGAGCATGTGGTATCGACACCAACTCCCCACGCAGCAGGCGACCACCGATCGGAACGTCGATTGGCCCCAGCACGGTGCAGCGGGGCTGGAGGCTTGCCACCGTCATCGCCGTCAGTCCCCGCATCAACGGGAATGGCCGGCGCTTATCGACCACGGCACGTGGATGGATCACATGCATGAAGTCGAGTGGCCCATCGTGCTTTGGACGGAGCGACTCAATTGTGGTGACCAAAGCGATGTGCTTCCATCCGCTCGTGAAGACGACCGGCGGCTCCGGTTCAACAATCGAAGCCTCGCGTCGATACCGTCGGTTCCAGACGATGGTCCTTGCCCGCTCCACGTCCCACGTCTTGCTGTGCAGCACCTCCGTGTCGAACGTCGTCGCCACCGCCATCGCGATTGACGAGGCAAGCTCACGCTGGAGCGCGGCACGCTCATCGACCTGCTCCCCGGAATGCTTCTCCGTCAGCGTGATCGCGGCAACAGCATTGTTCTCCGTGAGTTCGCCAGCCTCCGCATAGTCGGCATTCGGTTCTTCGCGTGGGTGCGACACGACGACTTCATGGCCGCCCCAGGTGGCCACCATGCACTCGACGAACTCATCCTGCTGGAACTCGAAGTCGGCCTCCACGAAAGGCCGGATCACCGGGGCGAGACGCCGCAGGTCGATGGCTTCGCCAAGATGGAGGAAGTCCATCAGACAGCGGGCGTCATATCGAGGCGACAGGTGATTCACCTCGTCAGCGTGCATCCCCTAGTCCTTTCCCATCGCCTCGTAGGCAAGCCTGAAGGCCCTTGCCTTGATCATCTTGTCGAGATACTTGAGCCATTCGACCTTGCCGAAACCGTTCTCCGTCGACATGGTGCCAACGACGACAAAGCCCATCTCGTCATCGGTGCGATCACCGAGGAACACCGTCTTCACTGGGCCGGGTGGACGCCGCGGATTGGCTGCCGAGTTGTCGAAGATCGCCTCCACATGCAACGTGGAGCCCTTCTTCATCGGATACGGCTCCTTCGGCAAGTAGCGGTTCTGCCAGTTGAAGTCGTAGTCCGTCACTTCGAGCAGCAGGGTCCTCTCAGACGAGCCCGCCGGCTGGTGCCAGACGCGAAACTCCTTGCCCAGCCGGTGCATGTGGGGAGACATCAGCCACAGCAGGCAGTCGGTCGGCACCTCGCGAGACCCGGTGGTCTTGAAACGGGCGTCACCCTTCGGAATCAGCTTGAAATCGGTGTCGATGATGCCACCGCTGGAGTAGAGCTTGGGAGGCGTCGTGTCGAGCCAGATGCCGAGTCGGGAGGAATCATCGATCTCCGGGCGCCCTGTTCGTGCGTAGTGGATCTGGACGCAGATGTCGGACTGCGGCGGAATCACCCGCCTGGCATCCTTGGGGTATTCGAGAGCACCCACCCCGGGCACCCATCCCAGGAAATTGCCGCCGGGGTTGTCGTGGTTGCGCGTGATCTGCGTCGGGTCGGGGATGAACCCCAGCCCCATCCCCGACTCGTATCCCGGCCCGTAGTCCTCGTCGCCGGTGCCTCGCGGCCGCGGCGTTCCCAGCCGTTCTTGCGCATCGAGCAGCAAGCCTGTGCCATCGTAGAAGGCCATGGCATGGTGGACCGACCGCCGGTTGCCCGGGATGAAGTCGGCCTTCTCGAGGTAGAGCTCCTGCTCGTTGCCCAAGTGAAAGACGATGGTGCGGTTGTGGTCTTCGCCCTCGGCGGCGAGATGAAAGGCCTCCGGCATCGTGAACACCAGATCGGGCGGACGCGTGGCGCTCCACGCATCCGGATCGGGGAAGACGCGCGGAGGGGGAGCGTCGGCCGGATCGCCTCGGGGACAGCCTTCATCCACCCATCGTCCGATGAGCGAGATCTCCTCCGGCGTGAGGCCCAAGGTGTTCTTGAGCGGAAGCCCGCGAGTCTTGGGCCAGGGCGGCATCGTCCGGTCCGCGGTGAAGCGCTTGATGTCGGCCGCCCACTGCACCGCATGCTCGAAGGTCGTCAGCGAGAACGGAGCCACTTCGCCCGGGCGATGGCACTGCTGGCAGTGCGTCTGAAGGATCGGCGCGATGTCACGGTAGTACTCGACGCTGCCCTGCACGATCAGCGGGCGCTCAACCAGATCGATCGGGCAGCCGATGGGGCTCGTCTGCTCGACGGCCACCGGCTGGCCCGCCACGACGGCGGCGATGGCATCCGCGAGGTACTCCGCGTCGGCCTTGGGCCGCCGCTCCAGACGGCTCGTATACAGGTTGTCGACGAGACCGGAGTACCGCAGGGCCCGCTCCCGATCGAGGACGAACACCTGCGGGGTGGTCGTCGCATCGAAGTGCGATGCCACGACCTTGTCTGGATCGAAGAAGACCGGGAACGGGATCTTCGCCTCCGCAACCCTCCGATCCACTTCGGCGGCATCCTGCGCATCGCAGACCAGGCCGACGAAGACCACTGCCTCGTCGCCATGGCGATCGGCCAGTTGGTTCAGCACCGGCACGGCTCGATTGGAGATCGGGCAGTCGAAGTTGAGGAAGACGATCACGGTCGCCTGGGCATCCTCCGCCTCGCGCAACGACCACGTGCAACCCGCCGGGCCGCGGAGTTCGATCGGCGGCACGACCTGCCCGATCCGACCGGGTGCGACATCGACGGGCGGATCGCCTGGCGCCGACCCATTCCCTCCCGCCGCCGCCCGATGGACGACCCCGGCCGGCAAGGCCGCCAGGCCTGCAACGAACACAAGGCCTGCGAAGAGCCCCGCCGCGCTCGATCGAGCGCGCCGAAGCGCCAAGCCACGACCCCGCCGGTCAAGGAGTCCGATCCGCCTGCCACTCAACATTCGGTACCTACTTCTCGATGTCGAGGTGATAGACGAAGCGGAAGTCGCTCCCGAGCGGCCCGACGCCTTCCGTGATTGCATCGATCCGAAGCACGCTCAGCGTCAGGGGATCGAGGAGGAACCGAGCGGCATGGCGAACCGTCTCGGAGTTGGGGACCCCAGGATTCGCCTCCGCCTGTCGCGTGGACGAAATCACCCAGCAATTCGTGCCCTCGTAGATCTCCGACCCGATCACTTCAAACTTGTGGGATCCTGGAAGGTTGGACGTGATCGGCTCCGAGAGCCACGTGGTGCCGATCTCGAGGGTGCCCGGGTAGATGTAGTGCTCGACTTCGTGGTCGATCTCCCGCGGCGTGCCGTCGACTCCGATGACCGCATCGAGCACGAGAGATCGGTCCGCCTCCTGATGGAACGTCTCGTACCTGAGGGAATTCTCGAGGGTCTGCCTCCAACGGTCCCTGTCGGGGATCCCCGGCATCCCCGCCGAGCTGTAGGGGGTGATCTCGTCCTTCTGGAACTTGAACGCGTGCTCGGACTCGCCTTGCTTCCAAGGGACGATCGAATAGGTCTTCGTGAATCGATCGATCCCCGCAAACTGCCCCTTGATGAAGTACAGGACGTGTCCCGAGTACTTGACCGGCGCATGGTCGCTCACGAGACCGAGCCGATTCGAAGGCTGACCTGCCGAGGAGCCACCGCCACCGGGGGCCTGGCAGGCCGTGAGGCTGAAGCCCGAGACGGCGAGCGCCACGAAGATCGGGATCGAACGCGTCTGGACCATGGGAAGCCTCTCTGGATTGGGAAGGTCAAGCGTCGACCGGCCACGAGAACCGGGCGAGGGGTTGTATCACGCCAAGACGGCGCGGGAGCCGTCCGAACTCTCTTTGCGAGATTTGGCCAAGCGGGTCCGTCGCCTCCAAGCCCCAACGCACTTGCCCTCTGGACCCGCCACGGCTCCCGTGACGATTCATCGCCAAGCCCGGGAGGACGACGTGGCCGCCGATGACGCCGGCCTCATGCTTGAGGCGACCGGGACGATCGCTTCGAGCAACGCGCCGGGGTTGGCGTCGCCCCGTTCCCGCCGCAGCGCGGGATCGACCCCTTCGGCCGCGACCGCCAGTGTCCGCGGCACGCTCACTCGATCGCGCCGCCGTAGAACCAGCGTCCAAGCCCGAAGGTGAAGACCGCAAGCCCGTAGAGCGCATGCTCGAGCGCCGAGAGCGGCGCGGAGCGGTGGCGGAGATAGACCCGCATGAGGACCACGCCGCCCACAAGGGTCAAGAGCGGCGCGATCCCGTTGCGGAAGAGCAGGTGCGCTGCGCCGAAGGCCATGCCGCCGGCGATCGCCATCGGCCAGACCCGGCCCGCTCCGAAGAGTTCGCGGTAGCGGAAGGCGATCAGGGAGCGATAGAGCACCGTCTGCGGCGCGACCGAGAGCAGCGGATAGAGGCAGACCACCAGAAGCCACAGCCCGGGACGCTCGCGAGGAAACTCGAGGAAGCGGTCCGGCGCGACAATCAGGGTGAGGCCGGCGATCGCCGCCGCGACGAGCATGGCCCGCAGCAGCACGCCGGGAAGTTCAACGCGCCACGGGCGCAGGTCGACGAGCTCACGGCGGTCGAACGACCGGGAAGCCAGCAGCGCCCCGAGCCCGATCGCCGCAGCGACCCACAGCACCGGAATCGGCGGAAGCCGCCATGGCCCCCAGGCCAGGAACGCCGGCACCCCGAACCAGACCAGCACGAACTCCGCGGCGAGATATCGCTGCCGCCAGGGCGAAGTGGAGGCCGGATCGGTTGGCGAGGTGGAGGAAATCGAGGACATTGTGATGGCCTGAAGCATTCCCCGCGCCGGACCTGATATGGGGCAAGGCCACCCCGGGCGAGGTCGCGCGGCAGCAAGGGCTCCCGGCCGTCTCTCATGAACCGCTCGAGCCAGGTCTCGATCTCGTCGGGGTGATCTCCGTGAAAGTCAACGCTGCAGAAGGTCCAACTTGCGGGGGGCGCACTCCGGAACGGTACCGACGTCGACCCCATGCAGAAGACACTCGATCGGAGGCGGTCTGGCCTCGCTCACTCATCTCACGTCATCCTCCGCACGGCCCCCACGCAAGCAGCAAGAGCCCCACATCGGCGCCGTCGACGATCCCGTTCCCGTCGATGTCGCTGCGAGCCGAGCCGCTGCCCCAGTCGAGCAGTAGGATGCCTAAATCGCCGCCATCGACCGTACCGTTGCCATCAAGATCGACTTGACAGATCGCCGCCGCCACCGCGACTGCCGCCGCGGCGTCCAGCAGTCCCCAACCGCTGTCGAAGTCATAGCCACCGACCCCGAGATCCCGTGCCGTGGAGGCAAGAATCAAGTCGACGTCGTCCGGTGTGAGGTCCGGATTGTGCGACCTCATTAATGCCGCAACTCCGGCGGCGAACGGAGCAGCAAACGAGGTGCCGGCGACGAAGGCGTGGTCGCTCGAGGAGTAGCCAGACGACCCGGTTCGGTCCGTGGACAGGATGGAGTCGCCGGGCGCAAGAAAGTCGAGTAGCGGCCCGTAGCAAGAGAAGCCGGCCCGGACTCCACCTGGATGAGCGGCCCCAACTGCCAGTACCGAAGACAGACTGGCCGGATAGCTGACGCTCGTGTCTCCAGAGTTGCCGGCGGACGCCATATGGATGGCACCTGCCAGTCGAGCTGCCGCGTAGGCCGACGCGACGGCGGCGGAGGACGCACCGTAGTAGTTACTGTTGTTCGTGATCAGGATCCCATTCGACAGCGCCCAGTTCAGCGCATTGGCGGTCCACGAGTAGTTGGCCGTCCATGACCCATCGGAGGATGTTGCAACGAAGCATCGCGCCGATACGGATGGGCACAGGGGCGCGATACCGCAGGTGCCTAGCTCGTTGTTCAACCGTCCCGACACGCAGCCAGCCACGGCAGTCCCATGGTTCTCGAAGCCGTTCACCGGGTCGCCGCCCGGATTGCCATCGACAGCGCCGGTGGTGAAGTCCCGTCCGGGACTTGTCAGCAGATCGGGATGCGAGCTCTCGACGCCAGTGTCGATGATCAGCACGGCGACATCTGTAGATCCTGTTCCGAGTTCCCAAGCCGAGGTCGATCTAAGATCGAAACCAGGCAGCCCACCCCATTGACCAGTATTCAGATGCGCCCATGACGACGAAAACAGGGGGTCCTTTGGAATGAGCGCTGACCGTCCGGTGATCGCGAGATCCGGTTCTGCAAAGGCAACCCCGCGGATCTCGCGCACGACTTCGACAAGCCGCAGGACTTCAAGTCCGCTCGGGACATCCAGCCTCACCAGTACCAGATCCGGAAACGCCGAGTAGACATTCGGTTGCCCACCGGTCCGCACAATCACATCGCGTCGTGTTCTCTCGTCCGCCCCGGAATCGAATCCAATGAACATCGCCCGGTCCGGCCAAGCCAGGCCGCCGAGGCGATCAACGAATGCAGGCGCCCAGTAGTTCGCGAGTCTGGATGCTGCCTCTGCCTTCCGCGAATCGGCGGCGAGCTCGGCGACGGAGAGTGCATGCCATCCAGATCTCGCGGTCGCGACGAGACCCGCCGCCGACGCGCCGTCGCCATCCTCGATGTGGAAGACAACCTTGTTGTCGAAGCGGAGCGGGCCATCGAGATCTCGGAGCACCAGAGGGTCCACCGACTCGCCGCCCAATGCCGAGAGTGCTGCCGCGGATGGCGAGTCCTCGACTGCTGCACGTATGTCCGTTGCGTGGGTCGCCAGCATGGCGACCGAGAGCGTCAGGGTCGAAACCATGGTTCATGTCTCTCCCGGAAAGACCACCGTAGTAGATAGCAAGATCGCCTCCGGATCACACGTGTGTTTAGCAGGAATGCCCGCAATCCTCGGGCCCATTTGGATTGCTTCAGTCTTGGATGCTCCCTGCATGGGATACCCTCGGAATTCCAAGAAGGACGCCTCCAGCCCCTCGAACCGACCGCGAGTACCTTCCCGCCCATGCTTTCCGGGATCACCCTGCC
>CAYZSH010000094.1:0-9633 GCA_964481025.1 uncultured Isosphaeraceae bacterium | reverse complement strand
GGGTGCCGCGCATCCGGCACGCCGCGGTGATGCGGGTGATCCAGAGGCGTCGGTAATCGCGCTTGCGGGCGCGGCGGTCACGGAACGCGAAGCGACCGGCGCGCATGAGCGCGACCTTGGCCTGCTGCTTGTGGCGACTCTTGGTTCCGTAATAGCCGCGGGCCTTCCGCAGCAACCGACGACGGGCCTTGGTGCGAGCGGCACCCTTGCTGACGCGGGGCATGAGCTTCTCCGAGATGCCTCGGCGGGGGCCTCCTACCTGGAGACGCTTCGGACCCGACGGGCGAGTTCAAGGTTGGCGGAATCGCCGCGCTCGATGGTGCCGGTGCAGACCGGCACTCCGAAGCGCGACGACCAAGGGAACGAACGACTCGACTCAGGCGTCGGCGGACGCAACGGCGGCTTCACGCGCCTTCGCGTCTGCGATCGACTGCTCCTGCGACCGCAGCGGTCGGAACAGGAGCTTGCCGAAGCGGCTCATGTCACCAGCCCGCGCGTAGCGCGGACGGCGATAGCTGCGAACGGCGGCGCCGGTCTTGTTGCTCTTCAGGTGACGGCTGTTCGGGCTGCGAAAGCGGATCTTGCCGGTCTTGGTGATCTTGATCCGCTTCAGCAGACCCTTGTGCGACTTGCTCTTGGGCATTTCGGCACCGATTGGACGAGGTGGGGGTGGCGGGACGAGCCCGGACGGGATCGAATCGAGGATGGTAGCAGAATTTTCAAGAACGCGCCAACCCCCGGCGACGCGGTTTCTTTGTCCGATAATCAGATATCGGGAATCTCTCTCGGATGTGGCCGGACGGGCCGCTCGACGTCACTGCGAGAGGACGTCGTCATCCTTGTGGGCGGGGCGAATCTTCTGGGTCTCCCCGAGACCCTGATCGTAGTCGTCGTCCACCCAGACTGAATCGTGACCCGCGGTCTCGGCGGTCTCGAGGAATGGCGTCGAGCCGTCGAAGCGGAGGATCACCACGCCGCGCCCATCGTGGGTCATCGATCCCGCGGTGTGCGGGCAGGGGCGGAAGTTCTGCCGGAACGCGATGACCACGGGGTTGGGATCGCCGGCGAGCGCATCGCCAGGCTGGTGCATGTCGAGACGGAAGGTCTTGAGCCGCCAGGCCACGCGGTAGGACACCAGCGGGCGACCTGCTCGGGCATCGTCGCCGACGTAGAGATGGCCGCTCTGCAGCCGCTCCTGCTCGGCGAGTTGATGCAGATGCCGACTCCAGTCGCCGCCGACGGCGCAGGGAAGGGTTCCCTGGTCGTCCTCTTCGGCCATCACGTTGCGATCGAACGGGAGGAGCCCGTTCCAGTCGCCCGCGAACCCGGCGATCGCACCGTTGACCGCTCCGAGCCGGTTCTTCGACTGCATGATCCGCTGCTGCGAATCGATGCTGTTCAGGAGCGGCCAGCCGATGCCGACCGCGAAGAGCAGGGCGGCGGCCACGGCGAAGAAGTCCGGCAAGCGGACCCGGCGCCGGCCGACCTCGGGAGTGTTCTGGAAGTGCATCCGCTGCTCGCGTTCGGCTTCCGAGCGGGCGACGCGGGCGAGGGTCGCATGGACCAGTTCGTCGGAGGCGGGCTCGACGGGGTAATCATCGAGAAGGCCGAGGAGATCCTGAAGGGCGGCTTCCCGGTCATCCGCGGGTGACCGATCCGGATCGAATCCGTCCTCCAGCATCCGATCCGCGGCGGCGGCATCGGCATCGCCGAGTCGGGCGATCCGGGACACGGGGGAAATCGGTGGAAGGTCGTCGGGAGAAGCCATCTTCGAAGTCCGGTCTCTGGCTGTCGGGGCGATCGTCGCTGCACCTCGGAGCGACGCCGTCCGAGGGGTCAATCGTGGTCGCGTCGGCGCCGTTCCCGCTCGCTGGCGGCCCGCCAGGAGTCGGCGAAGTGCGCGACGGCGGCGTGCAGGCGGCTCTTGACGGTGCCAAGGGGAATCTGGAGGGAGTCGGCGATCTGGTTGTAGCTCAGACGCTGGAAGTAGCTGAGCAGCAGGATCTCGCGGTAGTGAACGGGCAGGCCGTCGACGACCTCCTTCACCAGACGCTGGCGTTCGGCCTCCAGCAGCGGCATGTCCACCGCGCCATCGTCGCCGGCGAGAAGGTCCACGAGGCTCGTCTCGCGACCGTCGTCCGAACCGATCGGGGTCGAGAGGCTCACGGCGGTGCGACGGCGTCGGCGACGGTGGAAGTCGCGAGCCTTGTTCGCGGCGATGGTGTAGAGCCACGGCTTGAAGCGGCGGGACGCGTCGAAGCTCTCCGCCGAGAGGTGGACCTGCAGGAACGCATCCTGAAAGACGTCGTCCGCCGCGGCCCGAGAGCCGAGGAACCGCTGCAGGAAGCCGAGCAGGTCGTTGCGGTATCGCTCGACGAGGGCCGTGAACGCCGCAGGATCGCCGTTGCGGTAGGCGACGAGGAGCTGCTCGTCGGTCCGTCCAGGCATGGTGGGGTCGGTCACGGTCTCGGTCGCCTCTGCACCGGTGGTGGATCCGGGGGTCGCGGGGGCCGTCTTGGGCCTCCGAACGGGTCGGCGAAAGGTACCCGATTCCTTGAACGCCTTCCGCGTGCGACCGGGCTCCGGCATCAGGCCGCGGAGCTCCGCGACGAGCCGATCGAGGGCCGAGTGGGGAAGAGGGAAGGCGGTCATGGGGCGTGGGTACGGCGCGACCATCGCCGGGGATCGCGCGAAATGTGCGGAATCTGCGATGCGATTCGAGAGGCGAGCCGGCGGGCTGGAAACCCCGGACTCTCGGACCCGCTTCGGGCCCGAGCGTCGAGCAGGGGTACCATCCACGATTCGACGCCGGACGCCCGGTGTCGTGGCCCGGTCGCACTCGCCTGCCCCAGACCCGTTCGGGAGTCTCCATGCCGGTTCCGGTCTCTCAGATGTGGACGGTCGCCAGCTACGTCCTCGGCCAACGCCTTCGAGGGCGCCGCCGGTATCCGCTGGTCCTGATGCTGGAGCCCCTCTTCCGCTGCAACCTCGCGTGTGCGGGCTGCGGGAAGATCCAGTATCCGGCCCACATCCTGAAGACCCAGCTCTCCGTCGAGGAATGCCTGAAGGCGGTGGACGAGTGCGGCGCCCCGATGGTCTCGATCCCGGGCGGTGAGCCGCTCCTGCACGAGGGGATGCCGGAACTCGTCCGCGAACTCGTGAAGCGTCGGAAGTACATCTATCTCTGCACGAACGCGCTGCTCCTCAAGGAGAAGCTCGAGGCGGGGTGGTTCGAGCCGAGCAAGTACCTCTCCTTCAGCGTGCACATGGACGGCCTGCAGGAGAACCACGACTTCGCGGTCTGCCGCGAAGGGACCTACGAGAAGGCGATCGCGGGCATCCGCATGGCCGTCGAACGCGGCTTCCGGGTCACGACCAACACCACGCTCTTCGACGGTGCCGATCCCAACGCGGTCCGCGCCTTCTTCGACGAGATGATGGAGGTCGGCGTCGAGGGCATGATGGTCTCGCCCGGCTACGCCTACGACAAGGCACCGGATCAGTCGGGTTTCCTCAAGCGGAAGTCCACCAACGAACTCTTCGAGATGATCCTCTCGAACCGCAAGAAGGGCTGGCGCTTCAACCAGTCGCCGCTTTTCCTCGAGTTCCTGATGGGCAGGCGCGACTTCGAGTGCACGCCGTGGGGCAATCCGACCTTCAACATGTTCGGCTGGCAGAAGCCGTGCTACCTGCTGCAGGAAGGCTACGTCGACTCGTTCGAGGAACTCATGACCTCGACCGAGTGGGATCGCTACGGCGTCGCGAGCGGCAATCCGAAGTGCGCGAACTGCATGGTGCACTGCGGCTACGAGCCGACCGCGGTCGACTTCACCTTCAGCGGCGTCCGCGGCATCTGGGCGAACATCAAGGCGATGGTCTTCAACAGCTACGCCAATCCCGCGGCAGCGAAGCGGCTCGACGAGGAGAAGACGAAGCCGCACGGTCCGATGCACCATCTCGTGCAGCTCGGGTTCGCGGTGGACGTGAAGCCCGACGGCACGAAGCAGGTCGTCCGGCGCGAGCAGGACGAGGCGGCGGCGTGAGTCTCGCCGCCGAACTCGCCGCCCGGCAGCTGGCGGCCTACAACGCGGCCGACCTTGACGCGTTCTGCGCGTGCTACCACCCAGAGGTCGAGGTCTGGAACGATCGGGAGCCGGGCTTCCAGGGCATCGAGGCGTTCCGGGATCGCTACCGCGACCTCTTCGAGCGCTGGGAGTTCGGCGCGACGGTCTCCGAGCGGGTCACGCTGGGCGACCACGCGATCGACCTCGAGCACTGGTGGCGGGTCAATCCGGAGACCTGCGAGCGGACCGAGGGCGACCTGCTGGTCCGCTACACGGTGCGGGACGGACGGATCGGCGTCGTTCAGTTCCTACGACCGGCGTCCGCGATCTCCTGATCTCCTGCTCTCCTGATCTCGGAACGTGCACAACCTGCCGAATCCGGCCCGAGCCGGCGGGGTGACGCGAAGATCCGGGGATGCCTTTCATCCGTGGATCCGTCACTTACGCCCGTTTCCGCCTTGGCGGCGACGCTCCCGCCCGCATCGACGAGACGGTGCTCGACGCCTTGAAGGCCGGGAAGCTGTCGCCGACGATCGGCGTTCCCGTCGAGGTCGAGACCGGCTGGACCGCCGGCGAGCACATCCTCGACCACGACTTCTCGTGGGAGCACTGCGTCTACGACTCGTCCCTGCATGCCGCGATGCGGCTCGACTCGGTCCGCGTGCCCTCCGAGATCAAGGCCGCGTACCTCGCACAGGAGCAGACGGCCCTGCGCAAGGCGAACGCCGATCGCTTCGGCGACGAGTCCGGGCTCCCGGCGCGTCCGCTCGGTCGCAACGCGAAGAAGGAGGCGAAGGACGCGGCGGAACGACGCTGGCTCGAGGAGGTCGCTGACGGTCGGTACCGGTCGAGCAAACTCGTGCCGGTGCTCTGGAATCCCGCGAAGGCCACGGTGCTCGCACCCGCGACCAGCGATCGTGTCGCCGATGCGTTGCGTGATCTCCTGCAGACGACGCTCGGCGCGAAGCTCTCGTCGATCGGCTCGGGCGGCCTCGCGCTCGATCTCCTCGCCTCCCGTGGACAGTCGTCGGTGTTCGACGACGCCATGCCCGATGCGTTCTGCGCCGCTCCGACGCCTCGAACCGCGGAACTCGCGGCGATGGTCGGAGAGCGTCCCGAAGTGCCGTGGGCGCAGGCCGGCCCGGAGCCCAAGGACTTCCTCGGGAACGTCTTCCTTCTGTGGCTCTGGTACCACGCGGAGAAGCGGGAAGGGCTCATCGATCTTCCCGACGGCCGCGGCATCGCGATCGTCGTCGATCGCACGATCGACATGGACTGCGCGTGGGGCGTGACGGGTCGCCAGTCGCTTCGTGGCGACGCGCCCGGACGCAGCGCCGAGGCCGCGAAGGCGCTCCAGCAAGGCAAGTGGCCGCGCAAGCTCGGGCTCATCGTCTCCGACGGCGAGTTCGAGTGGACCTTCGACCTGCAGGGCGATCTCTTCCGCGTCGGCGGACTCAAGCTCCCGAAGCCCGAGGAGAAGCCGGGCAGCGAACGCGAGGCGATCGAGCAGCGGATCGAATCCACGCTCGAACTCGACGCGATCCTCGTCGCGCTCTACGACGCCTTCATCCAGGAACGCTTCGGATCCTCATGGTCGTCCCGCCGCGCCGAACTCCGCGAGTGGATCGCGGGCAAGGGCGGCAAGGCGGTGCCGGCGGAATCGGCGCGGGTGGTGGAGATGGTGGCGGGGTAGGGGAGTGGAGAGCGGAGAGCGGAGAGTGGGGCCTCAGCGCGTGGGGCGTAGCGGTCGGGTCATTCCATGACGCCGTCCCCCGCCTTGCGGGGGACAGATCCGCGAAGCGGATCAGGGGGTCGGTCTCGGACTCTGTGACGTTGATTCTCGCGCGTTGGCCGAGTCAGCCACCGACCCCTCAGTCGCCTTCGGCGACAGCTCCCCGCAAGGCGGGGAGCGGCTCAGTGTGGCGAGCGCCGAAGGCGTGCGGCGGTCGCGAATGCTCTGATCCGGTCGTGATCCTTGACGCCGCGGACGCTTTCGACACCGCTTGACACATCCACGCCGAACGGATGGGTCGCGTTGATCGCGTCGGCGACCGTCTCCGGCGAGAGGCCGCCGGCGATGACGACCGGGGTCTTCAGTTCGGGCATGAGCGTTGCGAGCGCCGCGTGATCGAAGCCGCGGCCGCTGCCGCCCTTCGGTCCGTCGATGAGAAGCAGGTCGACGTTCGGGTGTTCGTCCCAGACGCGGCACGCCTCGGGATCGAACGGAATCGCCTTCACGACGCGGTGACCGGTCTCCATCGCGATCGACGCGACCCGCTCCGGCGACTCGTCGCCGTGAAGCTGGATCCAGGTGCCCGGCCACGCCTCGACGGTCTCGATCTCGGGATCGACGAAGAGCGCGATCGGCTCCAGACCGTCGGGCATCGCGGACAGAAGGTCGATCGCGTCCGCCGGGTCGAGTCGCCGCGGCGAGCCCTCGGCGAAGACGAGTCCGACCGCGTCCACGCCGCAGGCGTCACAGACCGCGAGATCCTCGGCGGTGCGGACACCGCAGATCTTGACGAAGGGGCGCGGGCCTCGAAGCGGAAGGTCGGGGTGGTTCATGGCGTTCCAGAGGTCCCGTCGATCTCGGCGCGCAGGGCGTCCCGGAGGGAGGCCGCTTGATCACTGAGAGACGCGGTTGCGAGTCTGTCGAGCAGTGGTCGGGCGTCGTCGGGGCGACCCGAACGGCGCACGAGCAGGGTCGCAAGCAGCAGTCGGAAGTCGTCGCTCGGGCCGGCGTCGCCGTACGGGCGGTCGCCGCGACGTTCGAGCAGATTGGTGTACGCCCGGATCGCGATCTCGGTGTCGCCGGCGGCCATCGCGCGGTTGCCGAGGTCGGCGAGCACGCCCTCGGCCAGTCGGATGCTGGGCGGGCTCGCCTTGAACTCGCGGATCGCAGCCTCGCCGTCGTCCCGACGAAGTGCGTCGGTGATCGCGGCGCGGCGTGGGGCGTCGGGATCGCTCGTCGGCCGGCCGGAGGTTCGCGTGTCCTTCACCCGGCTCGGCACCGGGGCGGTGGTGGAAGGGCCATCGAATCCCGATCCGTGATCTCGAACCACCCGCCGCATGTCGCGCCGTCGTCGCCACTGCTTCACGAGGAAGAGGGCGTCGAGATCGGTGCGGGGCAGGATGCCGATGCCGAGCAGGGCCATCGCCGTCGAGAACCCGAAGAGATAGCCGCCGAGGTGCGCCGCGTTCGCGACGTCGCTGGGTCTGCCGAGAAGGTCGCTCGCCTGACTGAGCAGGTCGATCGCGACGTAGAACAGGATGAACCACGTCGCCGGGACGTGGTAGAGCCCGATCAGGATGAAGAACAGGAGCACCCGGACCTTCGATCGCGGGAAGAGCGCGAGATACGCACCGGATACCGCGGCGACGGCACCCGAAGCCCCGATCGCGGGGGCCGCCGAGGCGACCATGTGCGCGACGCACGCGAAGGCGCCGCCGACGAGGTAGAAGACGAGGAACCACCACGATCCGAGCCGGGTCTCGACCGCCTGGCCGAATACCCAGAGGAAGAGCATGTTGAAACCGACGTGCCCGAGCCCCGAGGGATCGTGGAGGAAGACCGAGGTGACGAGCGTCCACGGCCGGAAGTCGAGCCGCCAGACCGAGCCCCAGCGGAGGACCTCCTCGTAGCTCGTGGATCCCGCCCGCACCGCGATCGCGACGCCGAGGAAGATGGCGAGATTCACCACGATCAGCCCGATCGTGACGGTCGGCCGGTGCTTCGGGAGTCGATCGGTGCCCAGCGGAATGAACATTCCCGGAGTCTATGACGCTCCCGCCTCGACCCGTTGAGCCCCGGCCCGGGAGCCCCTACACTGAAGGACTCGCGAGGAGGCCCGTCTTCCGACGGGTCCCGAATCCACGCGAATCGAGAATCCGAAGATCCGCTTCCGCCCTCCCCGGACCGAGACCGGAAGGGCCTGACCCGTCTCCGCCGGAAGTCGTCCGCCCTCCGGCCCCCAACCACGTCCGTCGATCGGAGTCCGCGTCCATGTCCGCCACCACCGAGAAGCAGTTCGACCAGGGTCTGGTCAACACCATCGCCGCCGAGACCAGCATGTCGTTCATCGACGGCGAGCGGGGCGTCCTCGAGTACGTCGGCATCGACATCGACTCGCTGGCCCGCAACTCCACCTTCGAGGAGACGACCTTCCTGCTCTGGAACGGTCGCCTTCCCAACGCGGCGGAACTCGCGGCGTTCGAGAAGGAGCTGCGGGCGGAGTACGAACTCCCCGCGGGCGTCATCGAGATGATCAAGGCGGTGCCGGCCGACGCGTCGCCGATGCACACCGTGCAGACGCTCGTCTCGAGCCTCTCGCTCTTCGACGCCGAGGCCGATGACAACTCCGAGGACGCGAACATCCGCAAGGCGATCCGGCTCGTCGCGAAGACCCCGACCCTGATCGCGGCCTTCGATCGCCATCGCAAGGGCAAGGAGATCATCGCTCCCGACGCGAACCGTTCGATCGCGAGCAACTTCCTCTGGATGCTCCGCGGCGAGAACCCGACCGAGACCATGGTCCGGGCCCTCGACGTCTGCCTCGTGCTGCACGCCGACCACGGCTTCAACGCCTCGACCTTCACCTCGCTCGTCGTCATCTCGACCTTGAGCGACCTCTACTCCGCGTGTTCCGCGGCGGTGGGGGCGCTTCGCGGTCCGCTCCACGGCGGTGCCAACGAGGGCGTCATGGTGATGCTGAACGAGATCGGCGACATGTCGAAGGTCGACGAGTTCATGCAGGGCAAGCTCGAGCGCAAGGAGAAGGTCATGGGCTTCGGCCACCGGGTGTACAAGGCGTACGACCCGCGTGCGACGTATCTCAAGACCTTCGCCGAGGGCCTCGCCCGCGACACCGGCAACCTGCCGCTCTACGAGATGAGCAAGCGGATCGAGGAGATCATGAACGAGGCGGTCGCCGCGAAGGGCATCTTCCCGAACGTCGACTTCTACTCCGCGACCACCTACTGGTCGCTCGGCCTTGATCTCGATCTCTTCACCCCGATGTTCGCCCTCAGCCGCATGAGCGGCTGGACCGGTCACTGCATCGAGTATCTGAAGAACAACAAGCTCATCCGCCCGGGCGCCGCCTACGTCGGCCCGCACGAGGTCGCGTACGTGCCGCTCGCCGAGCGGTGAGGCGAACCCGCGGATCTGAACACGAGTGACCCCGGGAGGCGTTGAAGACGCCGCCCGGGGTCGTTTCAATCTCGGACTGGGAGTCGCGTCCGCATGTCCACGTCTCGCAGCATCATCTCATTCCTCCTCACGCTGCTGATGCCGTTCGCCCTCGTCGGTGCCGGTGCCGGCATCGTCGCCCTCGGCTTCTGGCTCGGCTGGATGTGGCTGGTGATCACTGGCGGCGTGGTGGTGCTGGCGGGCGTGTTGTTCGGTGCCTTCCTCTTGCTCTGGGCAGACACCGACGTGTTGTGACACCTGCCGCAGGAGCAGGACATCGGGAGAGCAGGAGAGAGTCTCCGCTCACCCGCCTCGGAACGGTCCGCTGATCGCGAGCGTCAGGCCCTGCTGCTGGATGTTGACGAACATCGTGCGACCGTC
>CAYZSH010000093.1:0-9833 GCA_964481025.1 uncultured Isosphaeraceae bacterium | reverse complement strand
GAGAAGCTCGAGGGCATCATTCGGGACGTCGGCAGCGGTGCCGAGCAGATCGACGGCGGCAGCAGCCAGGTCTCGTCCGCGAGCCAGTCGGTCGCCTCGGGTGCCAGCCAGCAGGCGGCGAGCCTCGAGGAGATCAGCGCCAGTCTCGAGGAGATGTCGGCGATGACCGATCGCAATGCGACCAACGCCCGCGAGGCGGTGGAGGTCTCCGACCGCAGCCAGACCAACGCCGGCGAGTGCCAGCGTCAGATGGGCGAGATGTCCGACGCGATGGGCGCGATCAAGCAGTCGAGCGACTCGATCGCGAAGATCCTGAAGGTCATCGACGAGATCGCCTTCCAGACCAACCTGCTCGCCCTCAACGCGGCGGTCGAGGCCGCCCGGGCGGGCGAGGCGGGCAAGGGCTTCGCGGTGGTCGCCGAGGAGGTCCGCAACCTCGCTCAGCGTTCCGCCGAGGCGGCTCGCGAGACCGCGACGATGGTGGAGGAGTCGACCAACCGAGCCGACAACGCGTTCGAGATCTGTCAGCGGGTCGGCGAGAGCCTCGATCTCATCGTGCAGGGCACCAACGACGTGAACAACCTGCTCAGCGAGATCGCGGCCGCCAGCGGCGAGCAGGCCGAAGGCGTCGGACAGATCAACGCCGGCGTCACCGAACTCGACAAGGTGACCCAGCAGAACGCGGGCAACTCCGAGGAACTCGCCGCGGCGAGCCAGGAGACCGCGGCTCAGGTCGCCAGCCTGCGGGAGCTCATCGGCGCCTTCAAGGTGTCCAAGGGCGATCGCTGAACCGATCGCACGACCCTCGGGTCGGACAACCAGCACCACACTCCGCGGCCCCGGCATCCTGCCGGGGTCGCGGTCGTTGGTGTCGTGAGCGATTCAGCCCCGCATCGCGAGTGTCGCGAGTTCCTTGAGGATGGCCGCGATCGCCGCGGCGCGGGCCCGTTCGATGCCGGGTTCGCCGAGTCCGCCGCCGACATGCGGCGTCATCGCGACGTTGTCGAGTTCATGGAACGGACGATTCGACGGCATCGTCGCGGCATGCTCGTGCGGTCCCGCGGGCACCCGCCACCAGACGTCGAGCCCCGCGGCGAAGAGTCGGCCGTCGACGAGACGATCGAACAGTGCGTCCTCGTCGACAACCGAAGCGCGGGCGATGTTCACGACGATGCCGCCGGCGATCGCGTCGAGCACCCGGCCGTCGACGACCCGGTCGGTGTCGGTCGATGCCGGGATCGCGATCATCAACACGTCGGCGCCGTCGATGCGGGCGGCGAGGTCCGTCGAGGACCAGCGTCCTCCGGCATCAGGACGACCGAGCGTGGTCACCGTCATGCCGAGCGATTCGAGCGTGCGGGCCAGTCGGCCGCCGATCGCGCCGCGTCCGAGGACCACGGCCCGGCCGCCCTCGAGCCGGCGGCTCGGGCGCGGGGCGTAGCGAGGGCGCCAGTCGCCGGCTCGGAGCACTGGATCCATGCGATGCACGCCGCGGGCGGCGGCGAGCAGCAGGGCGAGCCCGGTCTCCGCGGCGCTCGCGGCGTTGTGATGGATGTTGCGGATCTCGATGTCGGTGCGGCCCGATTCCGCGACGGTCGCGACGAGCGGTCGCGGGATTCCCGCCCATGGCACGATGATCGTCCGCAGCGCGGCGGCCGACGCGAGCACGTCGGCGGTGATCCGGCTGCCGACGAGCACCTCGGCCTCGGGCGAGATCGACTCCGTGGGCCCGCGATCGAGCGTGGCGACGTTCTCGACGAGCGGAAGAAGCGCGTCGAGGAAGGGATCGCCGTCGCCGCCGGGGACCGGCGTGATCGACGCCGAGTCACCGTCGGTCGCGAGATGCACGCGCAGCGGCGTCCGACGCATCGGGGGGCGAGTCCGGGGGAAGGGAGGGGGGCGGGGGAATCGTCCGGGTCAGCCGAGGCCGCCCTTGAGATCGCCGCTGAACTTCGCGCGGAGCTTCGCCATCGCCGGGTCCTCGGCGCGGGCGGCCGACGGTCCGTCGTCGCCACGGCCACGGCCCTTCTCGGAGGCAGGCCGCTCCTCGAGCGCCTTCTTCGAGAGGCTGATGCGACCGCGATCCGCGTCGATCGAGAGGATCTTGACCTGCACGACCTCGCCGACGCGGAGTTCGCGATCGATGCGATCGATGCGGCGGTGACTGACCTCGGAGATGTGCAGCAGTCCCTCGACGCCCTCGGAGATCTCGAGGAACGCACCGAAGTCCGCGATCTTCCGCACGGTGCCGGCGACGGTCGCACCGGTCTCCAGGGTGTTCATGATCTCGGCACGGGGGTCGCTGAGCACGGCCTTGCGGCTGAGGCCGATCTTCGGCTGTTCGCCGCTCGTGTCGATCTTCGTGACCACGACGTCGAAGGTGTCGCCGACCTTGACCACGTCGCCGGGATCGCGGACCCGCTCGTGCGAGAGTTCGGTGACATGGATCAAGCCGTCGACGCCGCCGAGATCCGCGAACGCGCCGTACTGCTGGACGCTCGTGACGACCACGGTGCGGCGCTGGCCGGGCTGCAGTTCCGCGAGGATCTTGCCGGCGTTGGCGGCCCGCTCCTCCTCGATCACGGCCCGGCGGCTCAGAATGAGGCGGCCGCGCTTCTTGTCGAGCTGGGTCACGCGGCAGGAGATCTTCTCGCCGAGCATGACGGAGATGTCGGGGATGTGCCGGATGTCGATCTGGCCCGCGGGCATGAAGCCGGTGTGGTGCGAGACCTCGACCTCGAGTCCGCCCTTGTTCACGCCGGTCACGCGGCCCTCGACGGTCTGTCCGACCTCGAGCGATCCCCAGTCGGCCTTCTGAACCGCCCCCGGAACGCTCAGGACGAAAAGCCCTTCGGCGTCGAGCCGTTCGACCAGGAACTCCTGATCGGCGCCGATCACCGGCGGTTCGGTGAACTGGGAGACCGGGCAGACGCCTTGACGCTTGGGGCCGAACTCGACGAGGACGTCGCCGTCCCGGACGAGCACGATCCGCCCGGTGCGGGTGCGGCGACCATCCTGAAGATTGATCCGCGTACCCGGGGCGGGCTGGGATTCCTCCGCGAGCGCCATGAGGTCCACGCCGGCGAGGGCGGCAGCGATCTCGTCCTCGAGATTCGTCGCGGTGGCATCCTCGGCGGCCGGCGCCGCTGGCGCCGGCACGGACGACTCGGGTGCCGGGGTCTCTCCAATCGAGGCCCTCAGTGCCGCATCGATCTCGGCGTCGCTGGTGCCGGCGCCCGAGGTGTCCGGGGTGGCGGCGGGTTCCGCGTCGGGGGTGTGCGGGTCTGACTGCGGGTCGTGGTCGGTCATCGAACTCGGTCTCCGTGGTCGCGAGCTCTCGCGACAGGTCAGAGGATACCGGGAGTGAAGGTTGGAACCGAGTGCGGCGGCTCATCCGTATGGAACTCGGTGCTCGCCGGGACGCCCGTCGGCGTCGGGCGGATGCGGTGCGATTCACGGAGCGTCGCTGGTCGGACCACGGGGGCTGCGCGGATCGCGTCGTGGAAGGGCCGCGGGTATAGTCCGCGGCTCGGTCCGTCCTGTGGCGGTTCCGATCCGCTGGGCGACGACTCGAGTCGGCTGTCGGCCGATCCTCGGGGGTCGCGTTTCCCAGACGTTTCCAGAGAGGCGTACGAATGGCAGGAAGCAAGGCCGCGTGGGGTATCGAAGTCGGTTCCTATGCCGTCAAGGCGATTCGTCTTGAACGGGCGGGAGACCAGATCGTGGTCTCCGACTTCGGTGAATTCCGGCATCGAAAGCCCTTGAGCACGCCTGATCTGGATGTCGACGAGGTGGTCCGACTCACCCTGGGTCAGCTCGTCAGCCAGAAGAACATCGAGAATGAGACGCTCGTCATGAGCGTCGAAGGACGCTCCTCGCTGCCGCGATTCGCGAAGCTGCCGCCCGCCGACAAGAAGGCGCTGCCCAAGCTCATCGAGTTCGAGGCGGTCCAGCAGATTCCCTTCCCGATCGAGGAGGTCGAGTGGGATGCCAAGACCTTCGAGTCCGAGGACTCTCCGGAGGTCGAGGTCGGCATCTTCGCGATCAAGAAGGACGTGCTCGAGCACAAGCTCGCGATGTGGGGCGAGCACGGCCTGAGCCCGCAGGTCGTCACGCTCGGCCCCGTCGCGGTCTACAACGCGGTCCGGTACGACCTCGCTGGTGCGGGGCGGAAGCCCTTCGTGGTGCTGGACATCGGCACCCGGTCGAGCGATCTCGTGGTCGTGGACGGCGAGAACTGCTGGATCCGAACCTTCCCGATCGGCGGCAGCGACTTCACCGAGGCCATCGCGGAGACCTTCAAACTCCCGTATTCCAAGGCGGAGCGGCTCAAGCAGGAGTCCGCCACCAGCAAGTACGCCAAGCAGATCATGCAGGCGATGCGGCCGGTCTTCGGGGACCTGCTCGAAGGCGTTCAGCGATCGATCAGCTTCTACGAGAACTCCCATCGCGGCGTGAAGCTCGAGACGGTGCTCGGTGTGGGCAGCACGTTCAAGATCCCCGGCCTCAGGAAGTTCCTCGGGGCCCAGCTGGGTCTCAACGTCGCTCGATTCGACGAGTTCCGCCGCCTGCAGGTCGAGGGTCGCATGGCCTCCGACTTCGCCAGTCAGGGCGTCAGCATGGCGACCGCCTACGGCCTCGCGCTGCAAGGGCTCGACGAGGCGTCGATCGAGGTGAACCTCGCGCCGTCGGAAGTCCTTCGTGATCAGGCCTGGGCGTCCAAGACCAAGTGGTTCGTCGGGGCCGCGGTGCTTGCGGTCGCCGCCGGCGGACTCATGTTCGTGCCGGCACTCGGGGCCCAGAGCAGCATGGGGGCGGGCACGGTCCGAGGCAAGTCCGAGGTCAGCTCCGTGGTGTCCCTGGCCAAGGCGCAGAAGGAGAAGCTCGACCGGATCTCCGCACAGGCCAACGTCGGATTCCGGGCCGCGAACTTCGAGCGGCTGCTCGAGGATCGTGAGGTCTGGCCGCATCTGGTGACCGATGTCGCCGGAGCCGTGGCGTCTGCCGGCGTTCAGCCCGAGCTCCTGGGCTCCGATCTCGATCGGATCAAGGCCATCAAGCCCGGCGAACGCCGACTGGTCCTTCTCGAGGACCTGTCCGGTCAGTTCGGAGTCGAGGGTCAGGACCGCTTCATGCGGGTCGAGATGCAGGTCGCCTTCAGCAACGACTCGATGAATCCGCCGACCGCGTTCATCAACGAGACGATCGGCCGCTACATCGGGCGACTCGCGGCGGAAGGCCGTCGTGACGGCGTGCCGTACATCGTGGTGCCCGAGTCGTTCAGCTCCAACCCCGGTGATCTCCAGAAGGTGACCGTGGGTGCCTCCGGTTCCGCCACGCGTGCCGCAGTCAACCCCGGTGGTTCGGGGCGAGGATCCGGGGCGCCCGGTGGCCCGGCGTCCTTCGGAAGCGGCGGTGGTGGGGGTGGACTCGGTGCGGGCGGTGGCGGCGGTCTCAGTGGCGCGGGTGGTGGCGGCCTCCCCGGAAAGCGTCGTCCCACGGGCGGCCAGGCCGTGGACCCCAACGCCGATCCCACCGGCATCGGCAGCTCCGGAGGCAGCTTCGTTCCCGGCAGCGGGAACACCGGCGGTGGCTTCGGCGGCAGCGGGTCGTCCGGCGGTGGTTGGACGACCGGTCGCCCGGGCGGTGCCACCGGTGGCAACGCACAGACCGAGGACGGCATCGACCTCGATACCGAGGCGCCGATTCCCGGCGAGCCCTCGCTCTACTCGGAGGGTGACGTGTTCCACGTGGCCCGTGTCACCTTCACCGTGAAGCTCGTGAACGACGAGGTCGCGTCTCCGGACGCCTGAGCCTCGGTCGTGTCCCGGTTCGATTCGCTCGGCAGGCCCGCAGGAAAGGCCCCTCGCGCATGACTCCCATTCTTCGCTGGATCAAGTCCCATCTCGTCGTCGTGATCTGCGCCGTCGTGATTCTGGCGGTTCCGACCACGTCCTACGTCATCTCCTCCGGCATGGTGGAGTCGCTTCGATCGGAGCTGAGAAGCACCGCATCGTCGCTCAAGGACCTCGATCGGTACCGTTCGTCCACGATCTCGGTCGAGGTGCCGGGCGGTCAGTCCGTCTCCGTGACCGGCGTGGCCAACCCCAAGATGCTCGAGGCCTACGAGGCTGCGGTGAGTTCGATCGCGGGCGAGGTCGCCAAGGTGCACGAGGCGGGGCTCGCCCACAACCGTCGATCGGGCACTCGCGATCGCGGTGCCGACGACATCCTTCCCGGAGTCTTCCCGGTGCCTGCCTCGAAGCGGGCGTTCGAGGAGATGCCGTTTCGTATGCACGAGGCGCTGCTTGGTGCATACGACCGCCTCCTCAAGGAGGTCGGCGCCGGCATGCCCCCCGATTCGGAGAAGGTCGGTCAGATCCTCGACCGTCGGCGGATGGTCTTCGTCTCCGGTCAGCGGAAGGACTCGGTCTCCGACCTGGACAACGACGAGCGGGAGGCGCTCCGCAACGAGC
This sequence comes from uncultured Isosphaeraceae bacterium, assembly GCA_964481025.1. Lineage (GTDB taxonomy): Bacteria > Planctomycetota > Phycisphaerae > Phycisphaerales > SM1A02. The sequence goes on along the minus strand of CAYZSH010000093.1, from coordinate 3,357 downwards.
TCAGCGACATGCGATTGAGCGTGTACCGGGCCGCTGCGACCGGCGAGGACGGCTCTGATCCGATCACGTTCTACGCCGACGCCTCCGTGCTCGGTCTCCCCGAACGACCGGCCGGGCTGCTTCCGTTGGCCACGATGTTCGAATGGCAGTGGCGATACTGGGCGGCCGAGGATCTCCTGCGAGCCTTCGCGAAGGCGAACGCGGGCCGGGACGTCCTCGCCGGTCCGGTGAAGCGACTCCTGAGCTTCGACCTCGCACCGCTTGGCGCAGGCGGCGAGTCCGCGGCCGGTGGAGGCGGTGGCGGGGGGATGCCCGGCATGGGTTCCCCGGGTGGCGGCATGCCCGGCATGGGGACGCCCGGAGGTGGCGGAGGAGCCCCGGGGCGACGCGGCTCCGGCGGCGGGTTCGGTGGCGATGCAGGCTCCGGTGGCGGAGCCGCGGCGGCCGGCGTCGAGGTTCCGGCGGATCCCGGCAAGGCCCAGGTCGATTCCGCGGCCGAGGCTCGCATCGACCCGACGCTCTCGCTCACCGGTCGCACCTCGAACTCGGTCTACGACGTCCGCCCGCTGTCCTGTTCGATCGTCGCCGCGACCAGCGGCCTCCCCGCGATCATGGATGCGATCGCCACTCAGAACTTCATGACCGTCCTCGACGTGCGGGTTCGACCCGCGGACGCATTCGAGGCGGCATCGCAGGGGTTCATCTACGGCGTCGAGCCGGTCTCGATCGTCGATCTGAAGATCGAGACCGTCTGGTTCCGCGAATGGACCGCCGACGCGATGCCGCCCGATCTTCGTGCCACACTCGGTATTCAGAGCACACCCGCCGCCGCCGCCTCCGATGCCGGCTGACCGGTCTCACTTCGATTTCGCAGGGAATTCATCGCCATGAACAAGGGCATGCCGTTCTGGGAGCAGCATCTGGAGAAGATGGTCCTCGGCCTCTCGGTCGTGGTTCTGCTCGCGGTCTTCGCCATGTTGGTGCTCGGCACCGCGGACATCACCGCCGACATCGACGGTCGGAGCTACGGCCCGGCCGAGGTTGACTCGGTCATGGTCGAGAAGGCTCAGGAACTCGGTCGTCGACTCTCGCCTGACGCATCCGCCGACGTCGAGGCGTTCGCCGCCATCGACGCGACGGGGGCCGCCGGCTTCGCTGCACGTCTGAAGGATGGCGTGTCGCCCCGCGGCACTCTGCCGCGACTCGGGCCCGCGCTGGCGGCGTCGCTGCTCCCCGAGGACGTCGGTTCCGTGGACGTCTGGTACTGGGAGCCGACGATCCCGGCGCCCAGCATCCATCGTCGCGTCATGCAGACCATCGACACGATCGAGCCTTCGGAACTGGATCGCGTGGAAGGGCTCTCGTCGATGATCGCGGCCAATGGCGACGTGATCTGGACGACGCCGCGTGCATCGCTTGATCTCGACGGGATCCGGCGTGAGCTCGCCCGCGAGAACACCCGTTCCGATCCGATGCGCAGCCGCATCCCGTCCAACTGGTACAACGATCGGCCGTACGTGCTTGACCTCGTCTTCGAGCGGCAGACGCTGGGCGCCGACGGTGCCTGGGGCAAGGCCGAGGTCATCGGCACCATGCCGGGCGCCGTCGAACTGCGAAGCCAGATCGAGAAGGCCCGCAAGGATGATTCCCTGAACGCCAACTTCAAGGAGTTCGTCTGGGTCAACCTCGACGACAAGGTCAAGCAGCTCGAGATCCTGCAGCCGGACTTCTACGCGACCGTGAACAGCCGCTTCTCGATCTCCGCCGCCTCGGCCGCGGACGACGACGCGGCGGAGTCGGGCTCGATGAGCGACGCCGATGCCGCCGTGCGTCAGCAGGAGGCGGAGCTCCAGCGTCGCATCAAGGACAAGGCATCCTCCGCGACTCGCCTTGAGGCGACGCTCCAGGAACTGGGCGGGCCTCTCCGTGAGGACGAAGAAGGCGGCAGCACCGGCGGAAGCGCCGGCGGTTCGCGTGGTGGCCGCGGCAGCTCGGGTGGGCGTGGTGGCCCTCCGGGTGGTGACCCCAATGGCGGCGGTATCGGGCCCGGCTCCGGTGCGGGCCGCAAGACCGGCTCGGATGCCGGTTCCGCGGCCGATCGCCGTCGTCGGATCCGCCTGACGCTGCAGCTTGAGCGTCTCCAGTCCGAGATCGCCCGCCTGCGTGAGCAGTTGGGCGAGCTCAACCCGGATGCGGCGGACGTCGAGCTTGTGATCGATCCCTCCGCGGTTCTTCCCGATCTGGCGCAGGCCGACGAACTCGATGTCTGGACGCATGACCTCGATGTCGTTCCGGGCGAGACCTACCGATACCGCTGCCGGGTGATGACCTTCAACCCGTTCTTCGCCCGCGGTCGTCAGCTCCTGCCCGACCAGCAGTCGCTCGCCGAGCCCTTCGAACTGGCGTCCGGCACCAGTGACTGGACCGATCCGGTGACCATCGATCCGCCGGTCGAGTTCTTCGTGGTCCGCGGAACCGACGGGACCGGCTCCCTCGGGCTCGGTGAGACCCGGGTGGAGCTCTACCGGTACTTCGAAGGGGCGGTTCGCAAGGCGACGTTCACCCTTCAGCCCGGCGAACGCATCGGACGTCCATTGAGCGTCGATGGCATCTCCGTGGACTTCTCGACCGACTGGTACGTGGTCGACATCGTCGCGGACCCCGCAGCCCCCGAGGAACGAGGCTACGATCGCGAGGCGAACGCCACCGTGCTGTGTCGTCGCATCGATGGCTCCGAGACCAGGGTCCTTCGGCCCTCCGAGCAGGACGGAGAGTCCAAGCTGGCTCAGTACCGCGTCGATGCCTGATCCTCTCCTCCGTGCGCGGGGATGATCCGCCGCGGGACCATCCGGACCGCCCGACCTTCGATTCAAATCGGCCCCGTCCATCCTTGCGGATGGACGGGGCCGATCGCTTTTCAGGATGGGGGAGCTCGACGGCTCAGGCCTCGCCCCTTTGCATGGAGCGACGTGATGCCGAGTCCTGAAGGCGACGAGGGCGTTCACAAGGGGGCACGGAGGTCACAGTGGGGGCACCGAGCGTCGCGACGAGAGACGGCCCGCGATCGGCTACCGAGCCCTAGGTAGAGCTCAGGCCTCGCCTCGGCAATGTGAATGAATTGTGGAGAGCTCCGCACGAAGGCCTTCCAGGCGACGCTGACCGCTGTTTCAAGGCCGATTCCGGGGTTGAAACCCGGATCCGAGAGCCGGCTTGACCACGGAATTCCAAAAACGAACCCCAAAACCCCGGTTTTGATCGTTCAGGTGGGTTGACGCCAGCGGGCATTTCACTATCCTTCCCCTTCTACCTCCAACGGATCGGAAATGATCCCGAGGAGGCACCGGCCGACTTCGGTCG
>CAYZSH010000092.1:2837-9854 GCA_964481025.1 uncultured Isosphaeraceae bacterium | reverse complement strand
ACCTGCCGTTCGTCGATCCGGTGCTGCTCGACGATCTCGTGCTCGACATGCGTGCCTCGCGGTGGGAGGCCCAGCAGTTCATCGGGAACCGCTACGTCATGCCGTTCGACATGGCGAAGGACTCGAAGCTGTTCGACATGAAGGGACTGAACCCGACCCGCCCCACGCCATGGAACGAGACCGGCGACACCCGGATCTCGACGCTCTCGACGCAGGGGCTGATGGACGAGGACGCGGAACTGCTGCCGACGATCGAGATGTGGGACATCTGGATCCCGTCCGAGGGCAAGGTCTGCACCTACGCTGCGGACGACTCCGGCAAGATCATGTGCGAGCGGCCGATCCGCGAAGTGGAGTGGGACGGTCCCGAGGAAGGCCCGTATCTGCACCTGAGCCTCGGCGAGCTGTCGGGGAACCTGATGCCGGTGCCTCCGATCAACTCGCTGATCGACCTGAACGAGGCGATCAACCGCTCGTTCCGCAAGCTGATCAGGCAGGTCGATCGCGCCAAGGTCGTCACGATGGTCGCCGGAGGCGCCGACGAGGACGGGAACCGCCTCGTCGAGTGCGACGACGGCGACGTGATCCGAGTGGATCGCCCCGAGGCGATCTCGCAGGTCAACTTTGGCGGCGTCGATCAGATGACGCTCGCATTCACGCTCCAGATGCGGGACCTGTTCTCGTATCTCGCTGGCAACCTGGACGCGATGGGCGGGCTGAGCCAGAGCGCCTCGACGCTCGGGCAGGAGCAGCTCATCCAGGCGTCGAGCTCGCAGAAGATCCGCGACTACCAGGCCCGGATGACCTCGTTCACCAAGCGGATCGTGAAGCAGGTGGCGTCGTATGTGTTCCACGACCCCGAGACCCGCTACCAGATCATGCTGCCGCTGGCGGAACGTGGCATCGAGGTGCCGCTCGAGTTCACGCCCGAGGAGCGCGAGGAGGACGACTTCCTCGAGCTCGAGTTCGACATCGCGCCTGCCTCCATGCAGGACCCGTCGAACGTGCAGCGCGTGGACATGCTGTCGAAGGTCGTGACGCAATACCTCGCGCCGCTGATGCCCGCGATGCAGATGCAGGGCACGACGATCGATGTCTCGTCGTTCGTGGGCGAGCTCGCGGACCTGACCAACACGCCGGAACTCAAGGACCTTGTGGTTCCGGTCCAGATGACGCAACAGAGCACGATGGAGAACGTGCAGGGAGAGGGAGTGGGCGCCACACCGAAGCCGCCGGTCACGACCCGAAGGTACGAGCGGGTGAACCGCTCGACCGGCGGGACGCGGGCCGCACGCGACAACATGGCGGTGCGGGCGCTCTCCGGATCGGGTCTCACGCCGCAGGAGCAGGGCGTGATGGATAAGCCGTACAGCTAGATGCCGACATATTGCTACCGCCGGGGGAACGGCGATCTCGTCGAGATCGTCATGTCGTACGCCGAGATGCAGCGTCTCCAGTCCGAGGACGGGAAGATCCAGCATCAGGGCGAGACGCTTTCTAGGGACATCGCCGCCGAGCATCGGGGGGCGGTCGGATCCAGCGCAGGCTGGCCGATCTATTCCGATGCCGCCGCGGTGCATCCCGATCTCGTTCCGCGCGTGAAGGGCGACCTTGCTCGCAACGGCGTGCTGTGCGACTTCGACCGCAGCGGACGACCAAGGTTCGAGAACGCGGCGCACCGTCGCGCCGTGCTCCGCCAGTTCAAGATGCACGACAGGAGAGGCTATGACTGACGAACAGGAGAAGGAACCCGTCGCCGAGCAGGAAGCGCCTGCGGCGGAGAACCCGTACGACTTCGAGGATCCGTACGCGAAGGACGTTGCCCCGATCGAGGAGCACGATCCGGGCGACGAGGACGATGGCGACGAGGCTGAAGCGGAGGGCGACGGCGAAGCCGACGAGCCCGAAGCGCAGGCTGAAGAGCCGGAGAAGCCCAAGCCGCAAGCGCTAAAACCCGAGCCTGAAGTAGATTCCGACGAAGAGAAGACGGATGACCCGTCGCTCGATCCGCGGGCGTTCCTCGACGAGGAGCTCGCGACGAAGGTGTTCGGCATCATCTCCGAGCAGCAGCGCAAGATCGCGAAGCTCGAGGAGATGCTGAACGGTGCCGGGATCATGGCCCCCAAGGAGGCCTCGGTCTCGAAGGTCGGGGAGCGGTTTCCCGACGTGTTCGGCGGCAAGGGCGCTTCGCCCACCGCGGAACAGTCCGAGGCGCGTCAGCGTCTCAGCGAGGCGGCAGACATCCTTCGCTCGACCTACGTCAAGCGAGGGAAGGCCGCACCCGGCTGGGACGACCTGCTCCGCGTCGCGATGAACGTCGAATTCCCAGACCTCGCTTCCAGAGCGGTCGCCCAGGAAGTCAAGGCCAAGCGCCGCGAGTCGCAACGCATCGCCAGACCGGCGATGCGCGAGACGAGCCTGTCGAGGGAGGAGCGTGCGGTTCGTGCCGCACGCAAGCTCATGCTCGAAAGCGCCGCTTTCTCGTCCGACGTGCCCGAACTGGGCTGAAAGGATTTGAACCATGGCAACGATTCAGGCCGACGTGATCAAGGACCTGATCACCACGACCCAGCGTGAGCTTGGCGAACTGAAGTTCACCGAGCTCGTCTCCGACATTCAGGAGCACGTCGCGATGAGCGAGCTCCTGAAGAAGTCCCGCGTTACGTTCGACTCCGGCACGGCCGTCCAGTGGAACCTGATGATGGGCCACTCGAACGCCGCCAAGGAAGTCGGGCTGTTCGAGGTGGACTCGCTCGACATCCAGGACCAGATGGTCACCGCCAACATCCCGTGGCGGCACGTCACGGTGAACTACGCGATCGAGCGCCGCGAACTCGCGATGAACCGCGAGCCCCGTCGGCTCGTCGAACTCATCAAGATCCGCCGCTCCGACGCGATGGCGTCGATGGCGGAGCTGATGGAAGGCCGCTTCTGGGGCCGACCCGCGACCTCCGACGACAACAAGCGCGTCTACGGCGTCAACTACTGGGTCGTCCACAACGGCAGCTCCGGCAACGGCTTCACCGGCGGCGCCCCGACCGGGTTCACGACCGTCGCTGGCCTGAACCCGACCACCTACCCGCGCTGGCGGAACTGGTCCGCGCAGACCACCGCGCTTGGGAGTGACGACAATCTCGACGACACGGTGCTGAAGTGGCGGGAGGCGGCGGTGAAGACCAACTTCAAGCCGATCCCGGGCGTCACCAACACGCCCTACGGGACCGCCAACACCATGGGGTACTACACCAACTACGACGTTCTCGCCAAGCTGGAGACCCGGCTCGAGAATCAGAACGACAACCTTGGCAACGACATCGCCGCCAAGGACGGCAAGGTCGTGTTCCGCGGCGTTCCGGTCACCTATGTGCCGTACCTGGACAAGTCCTCGGACAACCCGATCTACGGGCTCAACTGGGGCAAGTTCAAGCCGGTCTTCCTGAGCGGCGAGTTCATGCGCGAGATGGGCCCCGAGACCGCGCCGAACCAGCACAGCACCTACGTCACCCACGTCGATACCACCCTCAACTTCCTCTGCTACGACCGCCGCCGCAACTTCGTGCTTTCGAGCAACGCGACGGCTGGCAGCGATCTCGGCCTCGGCTGATCCGCCAAACAAGGAGATACACACATGGCACAGTCTCTCGTGACTTACCTCGGCGGAGCGGTCAAGGCCAGCGAATGGCTCCAGGCCGCCGCCGATCCGTCCAAGGCGCTGCACTTCTTCGACGACGTGTTCGCCACCAGCGCGTTCACCGAAGCCACCGCCCAGAACGGCGCTGGCTACCTCGGCGGCCACGCCACCACGGCCGACAAGGGCAACGCTGACGGTGCAACGACCACCAGCACTGCAATCCTCGCCAAGGACCCGAAGAAGCTGGCGTTCGCCTGCAAGGGTCGGCATGCCGCCGATCCCGCCGATGGCGTCGTCGGCCTTGCGGCGGTCGCCGCGGGCGGTGCGGTCGCTCCGGCCTCTGCGGTCGGCGCGTACTTCACCACCGCGGGCGGCAACCTGACCTTCCAGGTCCGCGACGCCGCTGGCGTCTCGACCCTGGCGGTCGGTGCGGCGCCGACGGTCGATGCCGAGCACGGCTTCGTCTACGAGGCCGGGAAGTTCCGCGTCTACGTCAACGGCGAGTTCAAGGGCGAGGTCGATCGGGCCTTCCCGACCGGCGACATGCGGTTCGTCGCTGGCAAGTCGAAGGTCACCACGACCGCGACTCGCTTCGTCTCCTTCGACTACGTCCTCGTGAGCGGAGCTCGCTGATGAAGAAGTGCGGAGGCAAGAAGGGCGGCAAGAAGAAGCCCTACTGAGCCGACTGCGGTCGCCAGTACGCGCCCCCGGCGAGTTCGCTCGCCGGGGGCTTTCACTTGGTCCGCTCGCACTTCCAGACCTCGACATCCGAGCCGATCAGGACCACCGTCCCCGCCCGCAACGCGGATGCGACGGCGGCGTAGTTCGGGTGCCCGTGCGTCAGGACCATCGCCTCGGTGAGCGGACGGGGAGCGTCGAGCGACGTGATCGACCGCCTGCGGAGCGCCAGCTCGTCCATCGCGATCCGGATCCGCTCCATCGTCTCCGGACGGATCGCACGCCGGTTCTCCGCGGCGTCCGCCACGGTCTCCCGGTTGATCCCCGCATGCTTGGACAACTCGATCGTGCTGACCGCGTTGGACCTCATCCAGTCCGACAGGTTTCGTGCGAATTCCGCGCGGAAATCAGCCGGACGCTCTTGACGGGACATCGGTTGCTCCTTTCAATGGGCACTCATGGACGAGAAACAGTACCGCAGCGACCCGGCGATCTCGCACTCCCTGCTGAAGGAATTCGGCAGATCACCGGCACATTTCCGGTATGCCGCCGATAACCCGCCGGAAGAGACCGAGCCGATGCTGCGGGGGACGCTGATCCATTGCATGGCACTCGAGCCGGATGAGCTGGACAAGCGGTTCGTCCGCGCGACCGACTGCGACCGTCGGACGAAGGAAGGCAAGGCTGCCTGGGCGAAGCTTCAGGAAGACTCTGTCGGCAAGAGGCTGATTCCCGCTGGAATGTGGGACCTGTCCCAGCGATGCGTCGCCGCACTCGAGCGGGACATCGAGACCAGCATGTGGCTGACCGAGGCCCGGCAAGGCGAGATCGAGGTCCCGCTGTTCTGGGAGCGGCAGTCCGTGAAGTGCAAGGGCAGGCCGGACTCGGTGCTGGCGGACGGGACCGTCATCGACATCAAGACGACCCAGAAGCTGTCGCCCAGCATCTTCTCGGCGGAGATCTTCCGCCGGTCGTACCACACCCAAGGCGCCTTCTACCGCAGCGGCCTGCTCGCCAGCGGCGGCCGGTCGTGGCGCTCGCATGTTCTTGTCTGCGTGGAGACCGAGGCCCCGTATGCGGTCGCGGTGTTCCGCCTGAATCAGATCGTCATAGGAGACGCCGATGCGAAGATCACAGAGTGGCTCAACACCTACCGAGAGTGCCTCAGCAGAGACAACTGGCCCGGCTACGGCCTCGTCGAAGTCGAGACTCCCCGTTGGGCTCTGGCAGAAGCTGGCTGACTGCCGACGCCGGGTGGTCGCGATCGAGAAGGACTCGCGGAACGCCCACGGCAACTACGACTACGTCTCTGCCGAGGCGATGATCGCGAAGACCCGTGCCGCCATGCTCGAGCTCGGGCTGGTGCTCTACCGCGAATCCGCCGAGATCGTCGAGGTCGCGAACATCCCGATCGTCCGGCAGGACTACATCGTCGTGGACTCCGAGACCGGAGAGACCATCGCGTTCCGGCAGGACCTCCCGTGCCCCGAGCGCAAGGGGACGCCAGCCGACAAGGCGGCGCTCGCGTCGATGACCACCGGCCTCAACTACGCGATCCGCGACCTGCTCATGGTGAGCCGCGGACGCGAGGATCAGGTCGATGCGTTCAACGACAAGGACTTCGATCCGAACGCCAAGATCGACTCTGCGGTCGCGACGGCGAAGGAGGTCTTTGCACCGGCCGAGACCGTGATGGACACGCGGGACATCGTGTCCGCCGAGAACCTCGGCAGACTCCGGAAGATCCTCGAGTCGGGCGTCGCTGGCGCCGGAGCCGAGCAGCGGTGGCTCCAGTCGAGCGCCGCGTTCGTCAAGAGCTCGACCGGCGTCGAACGGACCTACACCTCGCTCGACGAGATTCCCGCCGCGTGCGCGGCGAAGATCGTCGAGCGGTACAAGCCCGACTACATCGAGTGGGCGAAGCGCAAGGAGGCAGCATGAGCGATTACCAAGCCAGGCCTGGGACCGGGACCGGGTTCGCGATGAAGCGAGCCGAGGGCGACAAGAAACCGCACCTCGAGATGAAGATCGTCGTCGATCGCGACATCCGGGCGGGCGATGAGATCCGCATCGTCGGCTGGAAGAAGGACAAGCTGACCTCGACCGGCAACGTGCAGTTCAGCCTCAAGCTCGACGACCCGAACCGCAAGCCCGCTGGCGCTTCAGAAGGCGCGGGTCGGCGTAACCCTGACGACGACATCCCCTTCTGACGCAAACCCCAAACGGACGCGAGCATGGACGCTCACCGCCCTCAGCCGTTCGTCGTCGATCCAGGCGACGTAACGGGCTCCCATCCCGGGAGTCGCATGACCCATCGTCAGGTCGATCGCCGGGCGATCCCAGTGCGAATCGACAGCGGTGCGGTAAGCACGGCGCAACGAGTAGAAGCCGCGTCCATCGGCCGAGATCTTGCACTGCTTCAGCAGGGCGTTGAATCGCGGCCGCAGGTAGTCGTTCCCGTCCCCGACCAAGGGCTTGCCGCGTTCGTTCACGAACGGCGGCGGGCACCTTCCCAGAGCGGCGAGCGTCTCGGGCCAGAGCCACCCGCGACGCTCGCCGCCTGTCTTGTGCCGACAGGCATCGACGATGTTTCCGCAGATGTCGGTCAGTTTGAGCCGGGCACAGTCGCGGTTCCCGTAGCCGAGATTGATGCCGAGCAGGATGCATGCACGCATCTGTGGATCGGCGGCATCGACCATCCGGTGGAT
>CAYZSH010000092.1:0-2737 GCA_964481025.1 uncultured Isosphaeraceae bacterium | reverse complement strand
TCGGCGCGGGAGTCGATCCATGCCGCCGATAGTTCTCGCAGATTTCTCATGTCCCGATAGTGCGCCCCCGATGGTCAGGGGCAAGCGTGTGGTACAAAGACCGAGTTGATGAAGAACTGCGTCGTCGGCACCACTGGTGGTGGTCGATGGCGACGCGGTCACCGCCCATGGTGGCAAGGACGGCACAATGGTCGCGATCTCGAACAAGGCGAGATCCCTGCGGGATCGGGTCGAGTTGCATGGTTATTGCGCCCACACCGGCATGATGCGGTGGCGGATGGCGTACATGCGAGGCGAGCTGTGGCTCGATGCCCGGCTGGTGGCGATCGGCATGCCGTCGCCTTTCTCGAGCCTGGGCTTCGACTTCGACAAGGCCAACGTCACCGAGGTCGAGGTGGACAACGACGGCGTCCTGATCCGCGCGACGGAGTTCGCCTCGCGCGAGATCGTCGATTCCGCGATCGAGATCTTCTGTCTCCAGGTAGCCGCCTTGGGCGAGGCCGGGGGGGGGGAGTGAGCCCGTGGTGGGTCCGACTCGCCGAGGAGTTGTGGCCGCGGGCAACATGGAACGACCAGATCCGGAAGCTGTGGACGGATCGGTTCCGCAACGACGCCAACGAGACGCTAGCCCAGGCGATCCGCAACGTCCGGTGCTCGAAGAGCAGCGAGCGGCTCGAGATCGCGTGGGTGATCACGGAGCTCGGGACGATCAAGGCCAACCAGAAGAAGCACCTGTCCAAGCAGGAAAGCGGCGAAGAGCCCGACGACCGCGCTCGCCGCGAGAAGGAAGAGGCGGACGCGGAGATCGTGCAGGCGGCAGCGAGCCTCAAGCTGCTGCCGCCGGAGGATCTCCGGAGTCTGATCTGCGAAGTGCAGAGGTGTTTGCCCGGCTTGAGGATGCGTGGCGAGGTGAGCGAGTGGTCGAGGCTGGCGATTGGACTGGCGCATGCGTGTGGCATGGAGCGTCGTTTGTGGTCCATGCCGAGCCTCGGGCCCAGCCCCGGCCCCGAGCATTCCTGCGGCACGGAAAGGTCTGCGTCTACGGACCCGCTCAGGCTCAGCAGTTCAAGCTGGCCTGCGGAGAGTCCGCATGGCGAGCGATCGGGCGAGGCAACCCAGCCATCTCCGGACCTTGCCGAGCTCTGGTGATGTTTGTGATGAAGCGGACGCAGAAGTGGTCGCTTCAGCGTCACGGCGACGGTCCGATCTGGGACCTGAGGAAGCCGGACATCGACAACTTGGCGAAGAGCCTGCTCGACGGCCTCGTCGCCGCGGGCGTGATGACCGACGACAATCTGGTGTTCGACTTCAGGGGCGTCAAGTTCATGTGCGAGAAAACTGGACGCCCGCACGCCAGGGTGGCCTTGGAATGGGCTGACCGTTGGGGGGTATGATGCCTCGGCCGGGGGGAGAAACATGGTCGAACGCACCGTTGTCCGAGGGGACACTCTGCGGTGGACTGTCGCCAACGGCGGCACCACCGCGGGGTGGACGCCGCGCCTTGAGATCCGGAAGCACCCTGCCGATGCGGTGCCTTTGGCGTCGCTGTCGCTAGGCGGCGGCATCACGGCTGACGGATCGGACTGGGACATTGAGCTGTCCGAGAGCGTCACTCGATCGCTGTCGGACCCGGGGCGTCCGGGCTTGACGTACTACCAGCTCCGTGCCTCGCAGGGTTCGCCGGGCGACACGGTCACGCTCGAGGAGGGCGTGATCCGCGTCGGCCGCGACACGACCCGCATGGGCGACGGCTTTGAGGACGCGGCCGGGGTGGCTCCCGGCGACCAAGGGGGTTTCTGATGGCACTGCAATTCAGGCGAGGTGCGGAGGCTGACCTGCCGAGTCCGACGGATGCGTCGATCGGCGAGCCGCTGTTCACGACCGACAGCGGCAAGTTGTTCGTCAAGAAGGCTGATGGGACTTATGCCGAGATCAGCGGTTCCGGCTCAACCAACATCGACCTGAGCGACATCGATGCGGGGTCCATGGTCAAGGTGAACCCCAGCCAGGACGGCTTCGTCGCTGCGGCTGGCGGCGACGTGCCGTCGCACACCCACACCGCCGAGGCGATCACAAGCGGCACGCTGCCGTCGGCGGTCGCGTATCCGACGGCGGAAGGCACCGGCTTCTCCAACGCCGTCGAGGCGAGGCTGCTCGTCGAACTGCCCACCGCGGGCGGCGTGCTCGACATCGCGCAGGAGTCCACGCTCCAGTTGTTCAGCACGCAAGTGTCTGACTTGCAGTCGGACGTAAATGCACTTGGCTACCTCAGCACCTATTTCACGGATGCGGCGTTGCCACCTGCCCCGACGACCACGGGCTTCCTGAAGTACGACTCAGACACAACCGCGTGGTCCCTTGTGACCAGCACCGCAACTGCTCCGACCGAGATCAACGGCGGCAACGCGACGAGCTTCGGAGCCTGACATGCCGGACACCCGGATCATTCTGCGAAACGACACAACCGCGAACTGGGCGTCCTCCGGCGCGACGGATCTCAACAAGGGCGAACTTGCGTTTGAGATCGGGTCAGTTGAAGTTCCCTCTGTGGGCACGACCTACTACGCCTTCGGCCGACTCGGCGTCGCGGACGGCACGCCGTTCGACGAATGCCCGCAGGTCGCCGTCGGGTCGGTGACAGTCAACCCCGGAGTCGTAGAAGACGAGATCACGTTCACTGCGCCCGTCGTCTACGAGGACGCCGCGTCGAAGCCTGACGGCACCACCGTCCGCTGGG
>CAYZSH010000091.1:0-9890 GCA_964481025.1 uncultured Isosphaeraceae bacterium | reverse complement strand
GCGATCAGCGTGGCCGGCAACAACATGGCCAACGCCGCGACGCCGGGCTACCACCGGCAGATCGCGAATCTCTCGCCGAGCCGCCCCGAGAGCATCGGTCGCAACCAGTTCGTCGGCACCGGCGTCTCGCTGGTGAGCGTGAACCGGGCGATCGACTTCGCACTCCAGTCGCGACTGCGCGACGCGATCAGTGACGAGAACGCCGCCACCATCGACGAGCGGTTCCTGACCGCGGTCGAGACGATCCAGAACGAGCTCTCCAACGACGACCTCTCGTCGCGGCTCTCCGCGTTCTTCAACGCCTTCAGCGAACTCGCGAACAACCCGCTCGACGACGCGGTCCGCACCGTGGTCCTCCAGCAGGGCGTGAGCGTCGCAGACCACGTCAACATGATTCGTGGCGAGTACACCACGCTCCGCAACGAGGTCGACCGCTCGCTCGGCACCTCGGTCGAGCGGGTCGATGGTCTGCTCGAGGAGATCGCGACGATCAACAGCCAGATCGCCGCGGCCGAGGGCGGGCAGGGCGGCACGACCGGTGGGGCGAACAGTCTTCGCGACCGCCGCGACCAGCTCATCGACGAACTCTCGGGCTTCCTCGAGGTGACGACCATCGACCAGCCCAACGGCTCGGTGGACATCCTCGTCGGCTCGATTCCGCTCGTGCTCGCGGGCGAGAGCCGTGGTCTGCAGATGCGCACCGAGAGCGGCCCGAACGGCCGCGAGGTCACGGTGCGGGTCGGCGCCGATGGCAGCATCCTCGACATCCAGTCGGGCTCGATCGGCGCCCTCATGCGTCAGCGGAACGACACTATCGATCCGGCGATGTCCGCGCTCGACGACTTCGCGAGCCAGCTCGCGTTCCAGGTCAACCGCGTGCATTCGCAAGGGCAGGGCTCGTCGCTGCGATCGAGTTTCGAAGGCTCGATCCAGCTCGACGATCCGACCGCGAACCTCGGCGGGAGCTACTCCGGACTGCCGTACACCATCGAGAACGGCAGCTTCCAGCTGCACGTCGTCGATCCCGCGAGCGGCAACCGCTCGACGTACCAGGTCACGGTCGATCCGCAGAACGACAGCCTTCAGGATCTCGTCGATCGCATCAACGTCGATCTGGCGATCCCCGACGTCACCGCCGCGGTCGGCGCCGACGGCCAGCTCGTGCTGCAGGCCGCGACGGGTCGCGAGATCGCGTTCAGCGAGGACACCAGCGGCGTGCTCGCGGCGCTCGGCATCAACGGATTCTTCACGGGAACCGACGCCACGGATCTCGCGGTCGATCAGGCCCTCCTCGACGATCCGTCGCTGCTCTCGACCAGCGACGACTTCACGCCCGGCGGCAACGGCGCCGCGCTCGCGATGGTCGGGCTCGAGGAGGCGCCCGTCGACGCGTTCGGCGGTCGCAGCCTTCGTGAGAAGTGGCAGGCGTCGGTCAACGAACTCGCGGTGCGGACCAGCGCCGCCCGGACGAGTCTCGAATCCAGCCGTCTGGTGCGGGCGAGTCTCGAGGCGCAGAGTCAGGGTGTGAGCGGGGTGAGCCTCGACGAGGAGGCCATCGATCTCATGTCGCTGCAACGTCAGTTCCAGGCCGCGGCCCGGTTCATCACCGTGATCGACGAGGCGATGCAGGTGCTCCTGAGCATCGCCTGAACCGATCGGAGTCGTCCATGAGTGCCATCCCCTCCATCCTCGGTCGTGTTCCGAACATGCTCGCCTCGCAGATGGTGCTGCAGGGGATCACCCGCAGCAACAACGATCTGCTCGCCCTGCAGGTCCGGCTCGCGACCGGCAAGGACCTCGTGCGTCCGAGCGAGAATCCGGTCGGTGCGGGCACCGTCGCGGTGCTCGACGACGTGCTCGAACGACGCGATCAGCGACTGCGAAATCTCTCCGAGGCGTCGGCGGTGCTCGGCACCCTCGACGGGGCGCTCGGTGACGTCAACGAACTGCTGCTCGAGGCCAAGGGCGTCGGGCTTTCGCAGATCGGCGTCGGCAGCGACGCGGACACCCGCCGCAACCAGGCACTGGTCATCGACTCGATCCTCCAGAGCATGCAGCAGCTTGGCAACCGCGATCATCGCGGACTCCAGCTCTTCGGCGGCAGCGCCGTCGGGGCGGTGCCGTTCGAGAACATCCTCGGCGGTGTCCGTTACGCCGGTTCGGGCGACGGGGCGCGGACCGACATCGGTCTCGGATCCTCGACCCCGATCACCATGTCGGGCGAGCGGGCGTTCGGCGCCGTGAGCGCGCGACTCGAAGGTGATCGGGATCTCGATCCCGACGCGACCGCCGCGACGCGGCTCGCGGATCTTCGCGGTGCCCGCGGACTCGGCATCGCCTCCGGCGTCGTCACCGTCACGGTCAACGGCACCGCGGTCGAGGTCGATCTCGCCGACGCGGAGACCGTCGAGGACGTGCGAAGCCGCATCGAGACGGGCATTCAGAGCGTCGACCCGGGCGCCACGGTCGATCTCGATCCCGCGACCGGCGATCGCCTGCGGATCACGCCGTCCGCCGGCGTCACCGTCACGATCGCGGACGCCGACGGCACGACCGCCGCCGATCTCGGCCTTGACACGACCTTCCCGGGCGGGGCCGCGACCACCGGCGGCGATCTCGATCCGAAGATCGTCTGGACAACCCCGATCTCGGCGCTCGACGGTGTGACGGTGCCGCTCGGCACGATCCGCGTCTCCAACGCCGGGCAGAATCGCGAGGTCGATCTCTCCGGCGTCGAGACGCTGCAGGATCTCCGAAACGCGATCGACGAACTGAACCTCGGCGTCCGGGTCGAGATCGGCGACGACGGACGACGCCTGGCGGTCCGCAATGAACTGTCGGGCGGCTCGATGGCGATCTCCGAGGTCTCGGGCGGCTCGACCGCGACCGAGCTCGGCATCCGATCGCTCTCGGCCGTCACCCGTCTCGAGGACTTCAACGACGGCGAGGGCGTCGGCATCGTGACCGGCGGGGTCGATCCCCTGACCGGGCTCGCCGACCCGACCCGGGACGTCGACTTCACCGTCGGACTCCACGACGGTCGGAGCTTCGACGTCGATCTCGCCGGGGCCGAGACGGTCCAGGACGTGCTTGACGCGATCGAGGCCGCCGCGGTCGCCGCGGGGCTCACCGTGCCCGCGGAGTTCAATGTCGGGCTCCTCGACGACGGCAACGGCATCGCCCTGCGGGACGCCACGGTCGGGGCCGCCCCGGTCTCGGTGACCGCTCGGAACAACAGCACCGCGGCCCGGGACCTCGGAATCCTCGGCGAGTCCACCGGCGCAACTCTTGCCGGAGAGGACCGCGCAACCGTGGCCGTCGACGGCGTGTTCGCCCACCTGATCGCCCTTCGCGATGCGTTGCTGGGGGATGACGATTCTGGCATCGCCTTTGCCACCGGGAGGCTGGAAGCGGACATCGCCCGCGCCGCCGAGGCTCGTGCCGAGGTGGGCGTCCGGGCACAGCGGGTCGAGGCCGCCACGACCCGCGAGGAGGACCTTCGCGTGCAGGATCTCTCGCTCAAGTCGACGCTCCAGGATCTGGACGTCACCGCCGCGGCGATCCGCTTCAGCCAGTTGCAGCAGCAACTGCAGGCCGGCCTCTCCACGGCCGGACGAATCACGAGTCTCACGCTGCTGGATTTCCTCCGGTAGCGACGACAACCGGACGCCGGATGCGTCCGAACCGAGGGCCCTCTTCACCGACCGGAGGGCACCGAGGACAGGAGGTCCCGAGCCGGATGGATCCGGTGGGAACCAAGGACTGGAGGTCGGTGGACCTGGAGCGTTCGGATGAACCTCGAGACCACTCGTTTCGGCACCGTCGAGATCGCAGACGACCGTGTCATCACCTTCCCGACCGGACTGCTCGGCTTCTCGAGCTACACCTCGTTCGTCCTGCTTCAGCCGGACGAGCAGGGCGTTTTCTTCTGGCTGCAGTCCACGGAAGCGCCGGACCTCGCGTTCGTCGTGACCGACCCGTCCCTCTGGGTGCCTGACTTCCAGGCCAACATCCGCAAGGACCAGATGGAGGAGCTCGGCATGGCGAAGCTGGAGGACGCGCAGGTGCTCGTCATCGTCAACAAGCGCGACGACCTGCTCACCGCCAACCTGCAGGGGCCGTTGGTGGTCAACGTGGACGGCCGGATGGGCATGCAGCTCGTCCTCGCCGAGAAGCGCTGGAACACGCGGCACGAACTCCTGCGGGTCGGTGAACCGGCCGCGAAGGCCGCGTCCGCCTGACGCGGCTCCTTCGTGGAGCGTGAGGCCGTCGGGCACCGTGCCCGACGGCGACAACCGCAGGATCGAGACCCGGTCCGCCGGAGTGCGGGCAATCGGGAATCCAGGGAAGGAGCCGGCCCATGCTGGTGCTCTCTCGACAGCGCGATGAAACGATCATGATCGGCGACGACATCGAATTGACGATCGTCGACATCCGGGGAGACAAGGTTCGCATCGGAATCTCCGCACCGAACAACGTGTCGGTGCACCGCAAGGAGGTCTACGAGGCGATTCGCAAGGAGAACGAGCAGGCCGCCGCATTCCGCGGCGATCTGGAGGCATTCCGCTCCGGGGCGTTCCCGCGAGCGATCGGTGGCGGGACGGTCCCGCCGGCAGCGGCACGACTGGCCGCTCGTACCGAGACCCGGCGGGTGACCGCCTGAACACTCACCGTTCACGATCGCGGCCGGGGACACGGCGGATCGTGAAAGGGTGGATTCCAGCCGAAGTCACGGAGGATCGACATGGCTCGGATCAACACGAACGTTCCCTCGCTCATCGCCCAGAACAACCTCGGGCGGACCAACGGTGATCTCGCAGTACGACTGCAGCGGCTCTCGACCGGTCTCCGCATCAATCGCGGTGCCGACGATCCGGCCGGCCTCATCGTGTCGGAGCGCCTGCGCTCCGAGATGAAGGGCATCGGCCAGGCGATCGACAACTCCGAGCGAGCGAGCTCGGTGATCGCCACCGCCGAGGGCTACCTCGCGGAGGTCGCCGACCTGCTCAACTCGGTCAAGAGCCTCGTGGTCGAGGCCGCCAACACCGGCGGCGTCAGTCGCGAGGAGATCGAGGCGAACCAGCTCGAGATCGACTCGGCGATCGAGTCGATCACCCGCATCTCCAACACCGCGAGTTTCGCGGGTCTGCAGCTGCTCAACGGCAACCTCGACTACACCACCAGCGGCGTCGACACGTCCGACCTCGCCGGGGTGCAGATCAACGGTGCCCAGTTCGGCTCGAACGACGTCATCAACGTCGATGTCGAGGTCGTGCAGTCGGCCCAGACCGCCCAGCTCTATCTCTCGGGCAACAGCAACGGCATGAATGGGGCGCTGAACTCCAGCGTCACGATCGAGGTCGCCGGCAATCTCGGCGTCCAGTCGATCTCGTTCGTGTCGGGTACGGCGCTGTCCGCGGTCGTGGCTGCGGTCAACACGCTCAAGGACACGACCGGTGTGAGCGCCTCGCTCGTGACGCCGGGCGACCAGACCAGTGGTCTCGTCTTCAACTCGACCGGCTTCGGCAGCGACGCCTTCGTCTCGGTGAAGCAGCTCGGTGAGGGTGGTGCCGACTTCGACGTGCTCGACGCCCAGGGCGGCACCGCCACCCAGCGCGACGAGGGCCGCGACGTCACCGCGGTGGTCAACGGCGTGCTCGCGGTCGGCAACGGGCTCGACGTCTCGCTCAACACGCCCGCTCTCGCGGTGGAACTGAGTCTGACGGAGACCTTCGGCACCTCGGCACCGGGGGCGACCAGCGCCTTCGCGATCACCGGAGGCGGGGCGCAGTTCCAGCTCGGTCCCGACATCTCGGCCTCGCAGGCCGCGGGCGTCGGCATCGGCTCGGTCGCCGCGACCCGGATCGGAGGCACCACGCTCGATGGCATCCGATACCACCTCGACAGCATCGTGAGCGGCAAGGACAACTCGCTGCTCTCGGGTCGCTTCGGCGAGGCGAGCGAGATCCTCGATTCGGCGATCACGCAGGTCTCCGTGCTGCGGGGCCGTCTGGGTGCGTTCGAGAGGAACACGCTCCAGACCAACGTCCGCAGTCTTCAGATCGGTCTGGAGAACATCACGGCCAGCGAGTCGAAGATCCGCGACACGGACTTCGCGACCGAGACCGCCCAGCTCACCCGGGCCCAGATCCTGACTCAGGCGGGCACGTCGGTGCTCGCAACGGCGAACTCCTCGGCCCAGAACGTGCTGGCGCTGCTCCAGTAGTCAGGGGAGCAGGGAGTCGTCGCAGGACGTCGTCGCAGGTAGCAATCGCAGCCCCCGCCGAGTTCGGCGGGGGCTGTCTCTTTCGCGGCCCATCACCACGACCACGATCACTTATCACCCCTTCCCCCATGGGGCATCCACCCCCCTGAGACCCCTGAAATCGCCGCTGCCAGGGCAGGTCGTGCGCTTTCCGCAGGAAAATGCGCGTGGTTCGGAAGGTGTCGGTGAAGAGGGCGAAAGGGTGGGCCGATCTCCTGTCCGCGGACGCCTCGTGGCGGCCGTTCGGATCGGGGGCTGGAAGCCACCGGGCACACACACAAGCAAACGTCGGATGCGGAGGATCCGCCCCGATGACCGGCCCCGCGACGTAGCGGGGGCGTCAATGGATCGGCCAAGGACGCCTACCAGGGGGGCCGGTCGAAACTCGGGTGGTTCAGGGCACAAGGGACAAGCCTGAACCTGTTCACGGAGGACACCACAGTGAGTCGTATCAACACCAACGTTTCCAGCCTCATTGCTCAGCGAACGCTGGGCAGCCAGAACCTCGGGCTCAACAAGAGCCTGCAGCGCCTCTCGACCGGTCTTCGCATCAACCGTGGTGCGGACGATCCGGCGGGCCTGATCGCGTCGGAGAACCTCCGCAGCGAGAAGGCCGCGATCAACTCGGCCATCACCAACGCCGAGCGTGCCGAGCAGGTCGTGAACGTCGCCGAAGGCGGCCTTCAGGAAGTGTCGAACCTGCTCGTCGAGCTTCAGTCGCTCGTCAGCTCGACCGCCAACGAGGCCGGCGTCTCCGATGAGGAGAAGGCCGCGAACCAGCTGCAGATCGACTCGATCCTGCAGACCATCGACCGGATCGCCAACTCGACGTCGTTCCAGGGCGAGAAGCTCCTCAACGGCAACTTCGACTACGACACCAGCTTCCAGACCAGCGCCCTGACCGACATCACGGTCAACGCCGCGAAGCTGTCGGATGACGGCAGCGCCCTCGACGTCACCGTCGAGGTGCTCCAGTCGGCCGCGACCGCGGACGTCTTCCTGTCGACCGGTGGCACCTTCACCAACGGTGACAACGGCAGCATCACCATCGAGGTGACCGGCACCCGCGGCACCCAGCAGTTCACCTTCGCCTCGGGCACCGCCCAGAGCGACATCATCGCCGCCGTCAACTCGTTCGCCGAGCAGACCGGCGTCTCCGCGTCGCAGGTCTCGACCGGCGGCAACGTCGAACTCAGCTCGACCGACTACGGCAGCGACTCGTTCGTCCGTGTGAAGACCCTCAGCAACGAAGGCGTGGCCATCGTCTCCGACGAACTCGCCGACACGCCGACCAACAACGCCGTCACCGGCACCGGTCGCGACGCCACGGTCCTCATCAACGGCACCTCGGCCACTACGGACGGCCTGACTGCCCGCGTCTCGAACGAAGGTCTCGACATCTCGATCACGCTGACCGCCGACATGAACACCGGCGCGAACGCGGGAGCGGGCAGCACGACCATCTCGATCACGGGCGGTGGTGCGGACTTCAACCTCGCTCAGGACGTCAGCCTGGCCAGCAAGGTGTCGCTCGGCATCGAGACCGTCACCACCGGCAACCTCGGTTCGGGTGCCAGCGGCTTCCTCTCCGACCTCAAGTCGGGCGGTGCGGCCAACGTCACCAACGGTGACCTCTCGAAGGCCCAGCGCGTGATCGACGACTCGATCAAGCAGGTCTCGAGCCTTCGTGGACGCCTCGGTGCGTTCCAGAAGAACGTCGTCGGTGCGACCATCAGTTCGCTCGGCGTCGCCCTCGAGAACACCGCGGCGGCCGAGAGCCAGATCCGCGACACCGACTTCGCGGCGGAGACCGCGGCCCTCACTCGCGGCCAGATCCTCCAGCAGGCGGCCATCCAGTCGCTCTCGCTGGCGAACTCCGGCCCGCAGGCCGTCCTCTCGCTCCTCGGCTGATCCGAAAGCGACGACGACAACCCAGACCTGAACACCGGCGGCTCCCGAAAGGGGGCCGTCGGTCGTTCTTGGCTCGCCAAGAACGAGAGCAGGAGATCAGGTGAGCAGGAGAGCAGGAGAATTGGGGCGTCATCGCACGGCGACTGAGATCCTTCGCGGTACATGGCCGATGCGGTGGGCCAACAGTTCGATGGTGGCCGCCGTCTCCGGAAGTCGAATGCGGCCGTCGTAGACCCGCCATCGATCATCGCCCTTCCAGCGCCAGCCGAGGGACGCGCCGTCCGTGTCGCATGACATCGTCGCGAACCGGACGCCGTTGGACTCGGTGATCGTGAGCCTTGGCAAGGCCGTCCACGGCTTCGCGTCGAGGCCGTTCCAGAGTCGCGTGCGCACCATCTCACCTTCGTCCTCGATGAGACCGAGATCACCGGTGCGGGCGATCCACACATCGAGCGATGTCCGCAGCGTCGCGATCCGATCGGCGTGGGCCGGGTCGTCGATGAGATTCACGACCTCGTGCGGATCGGTCGCGGTGTCGTAGAACTCCTCGGCCGGCTTGGTCGCATCGACGATCTGCCACTGTTCCCGCGTCGCGGTCCCGGCGGACCGAAGGGCATGGATGTCCGCCATCATCGGGATGTTCTCGGCGTACGCGACGTTGTAGAGCCGCGGGCGTTCGGGCATGAGGTTCCGGATGTAGCGATACCGGCCGTCGGTCACCGCGCGGGTGCGATCTCGAACGGCGTCCATGCGGTCGGCGTGGATGTACGCCAGGCCATCGTCGTCGGCGGCGAACTCGCCGGCGAACGCGACGCCGTCCATCCAGGCCGGAGGCTCGATGCCGAGGATCGACAGGACGGTGGGGGCGAAGTCCTCGAAGGAGACGACGCGGGTCTCGATGCCTCGTCGATTCATCTCCGCGGGCCAGCGGATGATGAGCGGCACCCGGGTGCCCGAGTCGTACACGCATCGCTTGCCTCGCGGCAGTCCGACGCCGTGGTCGCTGAAGAACATCACGACGGTCGATTCGAGCAGCCCGTCCGCGTCGAGTTCGTCGAGGATCCGGCCGACCTGGGCGTCCATTGCCGCGATGTTGTCGTAGGTGCGGGCGATGTCGGCGCGGGTGGTGGGGGTGTCCGGGAGGTAGGGCGGGATGTCGACGTCGTCCGGCGACACGACCTGGGGCTGTCGCCGGGTGTTCGCGAACGTTCCGCTCTCGTGCGTCACGCCGAGATTGAACACCGCGAAGAACGGAACCCCCGGGTCGGGTCGCTGCCGCCAGTGTGCGCCTCCACCCGAGCGGTCCCAGACGGTCTCGGGCGCGTTGAACTGGTAGTCGGTCTTCGCCCGGTTGGTGCAGAACCAGCCTTCGCGACGAAGCCGTTCGGGAAAGCAGCGGACGTCGGCGGGCGGGACCGCTTCGTAACTCGGAACGCCGGCGTAGGCGTCGGGGTTCCTCGCGATCGCCGCCTTCGACGGATTGCCGGTCCGCATGTGCATCGACCCGATCCGCGTCGCCCAGCATCCGGTGATGAGCGTCGAGCGGCTCGGCGCACAGACCGGGGTCGTCGCAAAGGCGTTCGCATACCGCACGCCTTCGGCCGCGAGCCGATCGACGTTCGGCGTCGCCACGGTGTCATCGCCGTAGCACCCGAGCCACGGGCTCATGTCCTCGACGCTGATCCAGACGACGTTGAGGGGCGGGGCGGACTGG
>CAYZSH010000090.1:1500-9918 GCA_964481025.1 uncultured Isosphaeraceae bacterium | reverse complement strand
GGACCGGTCGGGGGTGAGGTCTCCCGGGGCGATGCCCCGTCGGTGCGGCGCGGTGACCGTCGGACTACGCCTGGACCGGTCGCGACTCGATCGCTGGCCGGGTTCTCGAGGTTATCGGGCGTCTCGGTCCGTGGGCTTCGCCGGCGCGGTCGCGTGTTCAGCGTGGAGGCCGCGATCGCTCGGGGCGTCTTCGCGGATCCGAATTGGAAAAGGGTTCTCGATTGCCGATGACCCCTGTCCTCCGACGGACTCGCTCGCGCGTGTGGAACGCGTCGAGCGACGGAGCACGGCGTTCCGACCCTCGAGACCCGAACCATCGCCAACCATGACGATTCAGGTGCCGAGCTTCAGCGTCGGGCGGAGGCGAGCGGGGACGTTCTCGCCAGCCGCGGGCGAGTCGGGGGGCGGCGGATGCTGAAAGAATGCTCCGTCCTCATCCTCGCCGGCGGGCTCAACCCGACTCCGCTGCAGCGGCTGATGGGATTCCCCTCGGCCGGTCTTCCCGTCAGCCGTGATCGCACGCTTCTCTCGGCCTGGCTCGAGGTGATCGATCGCTCGCTCGGATCGCTCCGTCGTTCGACGCATCTCCTGTGCGGCACGCCGGCGGACGAGCAGTGGTTCCTGGCCGAGCTGCGCCGACCGACGAACCCGGTCTCGGGCGTCGAGGTTCGGCGGGACGATCGGCCGCACCGCGGCGTCTGCGGGATCCTCGCGGACACCGTGCAGACGCCCGGGTTCTCGGATTGGCTGCTGGTCATCGAACTCAACACGCTTCCGCCGAAGAGCCTCGTGCCGATGCTCGAGGCCGTTGCCGGCGGACCGTCCATGGTGGTCGGAGCGAGTGAGGACGAGCGGCCCGCCGGAGCATTCCTGCTCGGGGCGGACCTCCTCAAGGACGTTCCGCGGCGAGGGTATCTCGACCTCAAGGAGCAGTTCCTGCCGCAACTGGTCGCGCGAGGCCATCGAGTCTCGGCCGCGACGCTGTCCGAGACCTCGGTTCGGCTGGTCGATCGGCGGAACTACCTTCGAAGCGTCCGCGTGTGGCAGTCCGAGAACGCAGTGACCGCCTGTGAAGAGAACGTGAGCGGTCACTCGATCATCTGCAGCGGGGCGGAGATCGCGCCGGATGCGTTCATCCTCGATTCGGTCGTGCTGCCGGGCGCGGTGATCGGTTCGAGATGCGTGGTCGCCCGAAGCGTCGTTGGTCCATTGATCCGTGTCCCGGAGGGTTCGGTACTCGTCGATGCGGTGATGGCCAACCCGCGCCTCGGCGACCGTCCGGCCGAATTCAGGGTGTCGTCCGGGATTCCGACGGCGGAATCGCCGAAGGACGTTCTTCCCATCTGGAGTCGCTGACGAATGCAAGTCTCGGTTGGTCGAGGTTGGACTCGGGAGCGGTTGCTCCTGCTCGCGGCGATGCTCGGGCTCGTCGCCTGGTGGGGGCGTCGCGCGCTCGAGGACATCTACGTCTTCGCCAGCGGCCAGACCGACAACGGCTACATCCTGCTGGCGCCCTTCGTCGCCGGGTACCTCGTCTGGCTCCGGCGCACGCGGCTGCAGTTCGTCGCCTACCGCCCGAGCCTTGTCGGAGCGGCGATGGTCGCGGTGGGGATCTTCGGATCGAACTGGGGCGACGAGAATGGCGTCCAGATCGCGTGGCACGGCGGCGTGCTGCTTGCGATGTTCGGCTGCGTCTATTCGATGACCGGTTGGGAGGTGGTGCGCCAGTTCGCTCCGGCAGTGATCGCGCTGGGCTTCCTGCTGCCGATGCCGGGCCGGATCCGAGAGTCGTTGGCGGCCCCGGCGCAGGAGTTCTCGGTCGCGACCGCACACATCCTCCTCGAGCTGCTCGGCTTCGATGCGATCCGCGACGGCAACATCATCGTGATCTCCGGACAGCCGGTCGCGGTTGGCGAGGCCTGCAACGGCATGCGGATGGTGTTCGCGCTGGCACTCGTGGTCTACGCGTTCGTGTTCTCGGTGCCCTTCAGCATGGGAACCCGGATCTTCCTCGTCTTGGCGGCGCCGTTCGTGGCGCTCGCCTGCAACGTGATCCGCCTGGTGCCCACGAGCCTCGCCTACGGATGGTTCGACCCCACGGTCGCCGAACAGGTCCACGATGTCGGTGGATGGCTCATGCTGCCGCTCGCCCTGCTGATGCTGATGGGGCTGGTCAAGTTGCTTCGCTGGCTCGATCTGCCGGTCATGAACTGGAGGCTGGTGCCCGCATGACTGCGAATCGCTCCGCACCCGGATCGGTCCTCCGTGCCGTGAACCGCTCCGCTCCCTGGATCGCCCTGGCGCTCGGGGCGTTTGCGGTGCTCGTCGTGCCGCAGCCGCCAGCCGTCGATGACGCCGTGGTCGCGCGACATGCGAGGATCGAACGGACTCTCGCCAACGTTCCGCTGCGGGTCGGCGAGTGGATCGGCGAGGAGCGCCCGCTCGCGCCGGCGGCGATCGAACTGCTGCGACCCAATGCGGCCCTGAGCCGTTCGTATCGGCGGATCGGTGATCCGGCGACGATCGCGATGAGCCTCGTCCACTGCAGCGACTTTCGGGACATGGCCGGGCACTACCCGCCAGTGTGCTATCCGGCGCACGGCTGGACCCTCGCCGATCCGATCGCGTTGGCCTCGTCCTTCGCCGCGGCCGCCGACTCGACGGTGATGGTCGAGAGCACGTCGCTGTCGATCGAGGGATTTGGGGAGTTTCCGGTCCGCTGCTATCGGTTCTCCCGCATGGGCGACGGTCTGGTGCAGGTCAAGATGACGGTCTTCAACGCCTTCATCCTTCCCGACGGCAGCTGGGTGAGCGACCTCGGGGCGATTCGGGATGGCGCCTCGCGCCGCCGGCTCGCCGGCGAGGGCGTGGCCCAGCTGCAGCTCGTCGTGGCCGGCTGGCCGTCGATCGAATCGATCCGAGAGCAGTGCGAATCGTTGCTGAGAAGCCTTCCAGGCGGCTTGTTCGAGGTCCTGGGTGCTGATCGTCTCGAGCCGTCCGCGGGGATGGAGCCCACCGATGAATGAGGTCAAGGTGTTCGAACGGGAGTTCGGGCCGGAGTCCGACGGGACGTCCCAGGGCGAAGGGAGCGTCAACCTCTGGGTGCTCCTGAACGACCGGATGCACGGACGGTGGAAGTGGGCGATCGCCGCGGGGCTCATCCTCGGCGCGTCGCTGGCCGTCGTGGGCTTCCGCATGGCGACGGTGTCCTATTCCGCTCGCGGCCTCGTGCAGGTCGAGTCGGAACTGCCGACGCTCGTCATGGAGACGCCGGAGACGACGTCGCTTCAGAACTTCTCCGCCTTCATCGGGTCGCAGGCCGAGCTCATGCGCGATGCCCGGGTCATCTCGGACGCGCTCAAGAGCGATCAGTTGCAGGCCCACCTCTCCGCGCTCGGCGACGATCCCCAGTCCTCGCTCGTTGCGGGCCTCTCCATCGGCGTGATCCGCGGGACCAACCTGATCGGCGTGGAGTTCGCCGCCGAGGACCGACGGCTCGCCCAAGCCGCGGTCAACGGGGTCATCGAGGCGTACTTCCGGATCTACGGCCCCAATTCCGAGACAACCCACACCCGCACGATGCAGCAGGTCCGGACGCTGCTGACCGACTCTCGCCGCCGGCTCTCGGATCTCGAGGACGAGCGAGAGCGGGTGATTCGCGATTCCGCATTCGGGACCTTCGAGGCCGCCGGTCCGCAGCTTCTGACCACGATCGATCGTGCCAACGAGCTCCAGGACCAGATCGATCAGATCGGCGAGTTGAGAGCGGCGATCGAGGCGATCGCCGTCGCCGAGGATCGCGCGGTCGATCCGAACGATGTCGCTCCGCCGGGAGACGTCGACCTCGAGGCGGCCGACCCTGGACTTCCGCTGCTGACCAAGGCGATGGAGGACGATCAGCTGGCGCTGTCGATCCTGCGATCGCGCATGAGCGAACAGCACCCGCTCGTGCGTCAGGCCTCGTCGCGGGTGGAGGCGAGTCGGGCCGCCGTCGAGGCGAGGCGGAGCGAGCTGCGCGAGCGTTGGCGGGAACTCATGGCGCCGAGGTTCGGCTACGCGGCGCTGGGCGCGAAGCAGGACGAGCTGTCCGAGGAGTTGGCGGAGCTGCGCGGCCGGATCGATCAGGATCAGCGAGGGCGCACGCGAGTCGCGGCGATCGACCGCGATCTGCTCGCGGTGACGGCCGAGATCAACCGCTACGAGAGCCGCCTGGCGGGTCTCGAGACCGAGAGCGAGTCGATCCGCCAGGGTCGTGTGACCATCCGAGCCATGGCCCAGTTGCCGACGTCCCCGAGCCGGGATCGCCGCATCCAGTACAGCGCGGCCGGATTCCTCGGCGGCTTCGGGGCCAGCCTCGCCTCCTTCTTCCTGCTCGGGACGATCGACCGACGGGCCTTCGCCTCGCGGCAGCTCGAGAGCGACGCGACGCGTTTCAAGCCCCTTGGCGTGGTGCCGGACATGTCCCGACTCGGAGACACCGACGAGGAGCGCGTTCTGCTCGAGGACTGCGTGCACCGAATCCGCAACCGGATCGAAGTGCGTCGCGCCCACGGCGATCACGGCTTCGCGCTCAAGGTGTCGAGTCCGTTCCAAGGGGACGGCAAGACGTCGGTTGCCGCGGCGCTCGCGTGGTCGTACGCGCAGGCGGGGTATCGCACCGCCATGGTCGACGCCGACTTCATCGGCCGCGCGCTCTCGCACCAGTTCTCGATGCTCGCGGAGCCTGGGGTGCGCGAAGCGATGCGGGACCCCGAACGGGTGCTCTCGCTGATCCGTCCCGCCCGACCGAATCTCGACATCCTTCCGGCTGGGAGCGACAAGGCCGTGAACGCGGGGCACCTTCAGCCCGCCGCGATCCGTCAGCTGCTCACGAGGCTCCGCGAGCACTACGAGATCGTGGTGGTCGACAGTGGGCCGATGACGGCGAGCGTCGAGTCGCTGCCCATCATCGGAGCGGTCGACGGCGTGGTCCTGGTGCTTCGCCGAGGCCGCAATCGGGATCGCCTGACCGAGTGCATCGAGGACATCCGTCATGTCGGCACGCCGTACCTCGGCGCGATCCTCAACTATGCGACGCTCGGCGACTGCCAGCGCTACTCGTCGCTGTCCCGGGTCTCGTCGGACCTCGAGGGCGATTCGAGAGAACCCGACTATCCGTCCCATCCGGTCGTGTCGGCCCTTGGAAGCCGCCGAACCGCGTCCGACGCCGACCTCGATGCCAACGTGGACGCCTGAGCCGGGCTGCTGGCGACGACTCGCATGACGCTTGCCCACGAACATCGCCCATCGTCGGTCGGCGCGGCCTGGACCAGCGTGCACGAGCGTCCGCGCGTCTGGGGCCTCGACGCGGGCTCGGCCCTGGATGCGTGGTGGCGATCGCAGGGCGTGCAGTGGGTCCGTCGAGGTGAAGGCGAGACGGTCCATGGTCAGGCCGATCTCTACCTGTTGACCGAGCCCGAGCAGGCGGTCATGTTCGATCTCAAGCCCCTCGCCTCGGCGATGACCTGGAATCGTCCCTCCGTCACGCGTCTTCGACTGCTCTCCGCCAGAGGCGACGACTACCGCGAACGTGTGATGACGGGCGAGCACGGAGGCGTGATCGGAATCCGCCGCGAGTACTGGCGCGAGACCTCGGGAAGCCAGCGGCTGATCCTGACCGCTTCGGCGTCGATCGCCCGACGCTGGGCGAAGTTCGCGAATCGGCGCGAAGCCTGGCGATGGCTCCGAGCCAGCGGCGACTGGGCTCGCAGCGATCATCATCGGATCCAGGGCGAGTCGTTTCGGATCGGCGACGCGGCCCAGGAGGGCCTCCTGCTCTCGGAGATCATCGAGCGCTGGACGGATCCGGATCGCGTGATCCAGGGAATCGAGGAGGTCGCTCCAGGGGTCTGGATGCGCTCTGGAGGACGGGTCGAGCCAGCGGATGTGGTCGTGGGTCCGGCGTGGATCGGAGAGCGAGCCAAGAACGACGAGGCGTGCCGAGTGGTCGGGCCGGCGTGGTCCGTGGATCGCGTCGTCGCCACCAGGCCGGCGCACCTGGTCGAGATCGGCGAGGTCCGGGAGGCGCGTCGCGCGATCCAGGCTCGACCGAGTCCGGCCAGCGAGGTTCGGTACGACGCATTCAAGCGGGTCATCGATGTCGGAGCCAGCCTGATCGGACTGGTGGTGCTCTCGCCGGTGCTCGCGGCGGTCGCCTTGGCGGTGCTTCTCGACGACGGATGGCCGATCGTCTTCGGGCACGAACGGCAGACTCGAGGTGGCCGGACGTTCCGTTGCCTCAAGTTCCGCACCATGCGTCGGAACGCGGAGGCGCTCGCCCAGCACTACCGAGACCAGAACGTCTGCGACGGCCCGCAGGTCTACATCGCCAACGACCCTCGGGTGACGCGGATCGGACGGGTGCTTCGCAAGTACCATCTCGACGAGCTGCTGCAGTTGGTGAACGTGCTGGCGGGCGACATGAGTCTCGTCGGGCCTCGTCCGAGTCCGGATCGGGAGAACCGGCTCTGCCCGGCGTGGCGGGATGCGAGGCTCAGCGTTCGACCCGGGATCACCGGGCTTTGGCAGGTGTGCCGGACTCGCCAACCCGGCTTGGACTTCCAGGAGTGGATCCAGTTCGACATGCAGTACGTCAGAGCAAGAAGCTTCTCGCTCGACTGCTGGATCCTCTACCGAACTTTCCGAGGCATCGCGGCAAAGGAAACCGAAGATGGCGTTGTCGAGACGAACCCGGCGTAGGCTTCTTCTTCTTGGGCTGATCGTCGTCGTGGTCGCTGGCGCAGGCATCGGCGCCAAGCTTCTTCTCGATTGGCGAAGGGCGAAGGCGCTTGAGGAGGCCCGGGCGGAGGGCTTCGACGCCTTCAGTCGAGGCGAACATGCGGTCGTGCTCGCGAAGCTTGGTCCGCTGATCCGCCAGTCGCCGGACGACCTTGACCTGATTCGTGCCGTCGCCTACGCCCGCGTTCGGCTGGTGGAGCCCGACGGCAGCCATCTCGCCGGATCGGCGGTGCTCTTCCAGAAGGTGGTCGAACTCGACGCGAAGGACGTGGACGCGCGGCGGGAGTTGTTGCAGATCTATCCGCGTCTCGGGTTCCTTCGCGAGACCCTCGACACGGCCGATGCGATCCTCGAGAGCGCTCCGGGCGATCCTGAAGCCACGGAGGCGCGGGTGCAGGTCTTGGCGGCGATGGGTCGATGGGCCGAGGCTTCGGAGGAAGCGGCGGCCCTGGTCGCGTCCGACCCGAATTCGGAGAAGTGGAAGCAGCTGCAGATCTCGACGGCGCTCGCGAGCGGTGCACCCGTCGAAGAGGTGATCGAACTCGCGCGGGCGTGGCCCAAGTCCGGCTTCGACGACGGGCTGGACGATCTGGTGCTCGCCGCGCTGCTCGCCGTGGCAGGCGAGATCGAGAGCTCCTCCACGCTGGCCCTGTCCGCGGTGGAGCGGGGAGCCGGCAACGGACAGCGGCTCTCGGCGATGCTGTCGATTCTCGAGGACCTTGGGCGATCGGGTGATGCGGACCGACTGATCCGCGGGTACGCCGCGGAAGGCGACGTCTCCGACGCCGATTTCGCGAGGATCGCCGCGAACTGGGCCGTGTCGGCTGGTCGTGCCGACTTCCTCGAGGAGGTGCTTGCCGGCGCCTCCCCCGAGTCCGATGCCGGGGCCGAGTACCTGATCGCTCTCTCGCTTCTGTCGTTGGGTTCGGACAGCGAGAGTCGTGATCGATGGATGGAGCAGCTCAGCGCAGCGGCACCGCTCCGGAACGAGAGCGCTCGGGCCAGGCGGGCGATTCTCGCGGCGGGAGAGGTGGCGGGCGGGAAGGGGCGCGGCGCGCTCGATCAACTCTACGAGCAGGCCCGCCGTGGCGAGGCGTCCGTGCCGGAGCTGCTCGCCGCCGCTTACGCTGCCATCGCGGTTGGTGATGGGAATGCCGCGAAGCGCTTCGCCACGCAGGCCGAGTCGATCTCCAACACGATGATCGGGGGGTTGCTGCTCGTGGATGGACTCGCTCGGCAGGGCGAGATGGTCGCCGCGGTCGATGCGGCGGTAGCCGCCGTGGCGCGGTATCCCACTCGCGTCGAGCCGGCACTCGTGCTCGTCACGGTGTGGTCGGACGCCGGCCTCCTTCCGTCGGCGACCCTCGATCGGATTCGTCGCGTGACCGACACCACCGAGCCGCTGCAGCTCGCCGATCGTGTCGTCGAGGTTGTCGGCATGGTTCCGGCGATCGCCAATGCATACGTGGCGGCAGGGATCGCGCAGCGTCGGCCGGATCTTCTCGAGGATGTCGTGGTAGCGCTCGTGGCTTCCGACCCGCCGCCGGTCGCGACCATGCTCCAGGTTCACCGGAGGATTGCGGAACTCGCGCCCAATCTGGCCGCGACGCTCCGCGGAAGGCTGCTCGAGGTCGCGCCGAC
>CAYZSH010000090.1:0-1400 GCA_964481025.1 uncultured Isosphaeraceae bacterium | reverse complement strand
TTCTCGAGATCCGTGGTGGACCGCATCAGGGATCTTCGTGGCCAGGACTCGCCGGACCATGTGATCGCGGAGGCCAACTGGCTGTTGCAGCACAACCGCGACGACGCTCGCGGACGGTCCGATGCGATCGCCGCCCTGAACAAACAGTACCTCGCCGACCCCGGTTCGTTCGTGGTGGGCGCGACGCTGCTGCGTCTGATGATCGCGGACTCGACC
The DNA here is from genome assembly GCA_964481025.1 of uncultured Isosphaeraceae bacterium. Taxonomy (GTDB): domain Bacteria; phylum Planctomycetota; class Phycisphaerae; order Phycisphaerales; family SM1A02. The sequence continues at coordinate 1,184 of CAYZSH010000090.1, read as the reverse complement.
GCCGATCCCCAGTCCGCGATCCGCCTTGGACGTCAGTTGATCGCAACGCGACCCGACGCGGTCGAGATGTACCCGATCGTCATCTCGCTGATGCAGTCTCAAGGAATGCTTGGCGACGCAGAGCGGCTCCTGGCCGAGTTCGAAGCGGTCGACCGGAGTGGCGACGCCTCGGCGAGGCAACGGGTCTTCGTCGACTACCAGCGAGGCAACTTCGACGAGCTTGTGCGATCGCTCGCCAAGCTCTCCTCCGCATCCGGCGACGCCAAGGACGTGCTTTCACTCGGCATGGCCAGCGAAGCCACGGGGGATCTCGCGGGCGCGGAACGGGCCTACCGACAGGCGTTGGAGGACGAGAGGATCGCCGGCGAAGCACTGGTTCGTCTCGGGACGGTGCTGCGGCGGATGGGGCGGCTCGCCGAGTTCGAGGCGATCTTGGAATCGAGGAGCGGCAGCCTGACCGAACTGCAGCGAGAGATCGCGCTCGCGGAGATCATGCACTCCGGCGGCGATGTTCGAGGAGCCGTTGCCAGGCTGCAGGCGGCCACGGAACGGTTTTCAGACGATCCGGCGGCGTGGCTCGCCCTCGCCGTCGCGAGTTCCGCTGCAGGCGATCCGAGAACTGCCGGAGAAGCGGCGATCCGTGGACTCTTGATCGACGAGGCGTCGGCGGCACTGCAATCGATCGTCATGGCAGCCTCGATCGAAGACGCTGCGTGGGCCGAGTCGGCGATCCTACGGCCCGATCGGGCGGGGCGATTGCCGGCGGTGCTGGTGGAGGGTGTCCGGCTTCTTCGCGAGTCCGGCGCCGCGAGCGGACGGATCGCTCCCGACGCCGCGCAGCTCCGCGCGGCCCGGGAACTCTGCAGCCGGTTCGGAGACTCGATCAACGCGTGGCGGCTCGCGGCGGCGATGCATCTTGCGGCCGGGCAGCCCGCGGAATCGAAATCGATCGCCGACGCGGCAGCAAGAAGGTTCCCGGATGCACCGGATCCCGTCGAGTGGCAGGTTGTTGCCGCGAGCAGCCTGGGCGATCTCGAGCAGGCTTCCTCGCTCTGCATCGAGTGGCGGCGGTTGAGCTTCCCAGACGTCCGAGGCGTGGACGAGGCTCAGGCGGCGATCGAACTCACGCGGAATCGCCCCGATGCGGCGTTGCCGCTGCTCATGAGGCACCGCGACCTCATCGT
>CAYZSH010000089.1:0-10058 GCA_964481025.1 uncultured Isosphaeraceae bacterium | reverse complement strand
GTTCGGGCGCTTGGGTTCCAGGCTTTGGACAGCAAGCACGATTCCGCTCCCCCGCGTGCGGGGGAGCTCCGCCGAAGGCGGTGAGGGGGCTGCGTGGCCACGCGTCGTTCCCGTGGTCGTGGTCGACCGACCAACGACGCCACCCCTACTCTCCGTGGCCCTCCGTGCTCCTCCGTGAACTCCGTGGTCCCCCTGAAGACCCGGATCAAAGCCCGGCAGCGCGGCCGGCCTCGTCGGCGATGGCGTTCACCCGCTCAAGCGTCGGTGCCTCGGCGATCAGTCGGATGATCGGCTCGGTGTTGCTCGGACGGACGTGCACCCAGGCGTCGTCGATGTCCACCCGAACGCCGTCGGCGTCGTTGATCCGGGCGTCGCTCCAGTGGTTGCGGACCTTGTCGAGGATCGCGGGCACGGCGCCCGCGCCGCCGACCGCGGAGAGGTCCCACTTCCGCTTGATCATCGCGTACCTCGGCAGCCCGTCGACGATCTGCGAGAGCGGGCGGCCGTCGGTCGCGAGCAGTTCGAGCACCAGCGCCATGGCCGAGAGCGAATCGCGGATGTAGCAGACCTCGGGGATGATCACGCCGCCATTCCCTTCGCCGCCGATGACGCCGCCGCTCGCACGGATGCCTTGCACGACGTTCGCTTCGCCGACCGCGGTCCGGACCACGCTCGCACCGTCGAAGGTGGCGCAGACGTCGTCGATCATGCGGCTCGTCGAGAGATTGGCCGCGACCGGGCCGCCACCGCGACGCTGCATCATGCGAAGCGCCGCGAGCACCAGCGTGTACTCCTCGCCGATGTAGCGGCCGTTCTCGTCGACGATCGCGAGTCGGTCGGCGTCGGGATCCTGCGCGAAGCCGACGACCGCGCCGGCGTCGTCGCGGGTCGCGGCCGCGAGTTCACCGAGGTTCGCCTCGGTCGGTTCCGGAGTGTGCGGGAAGATGCCGAGCGGTTCGCCGTGGAGATGGTTCAGTTCGCAGCCGAGGGCATCGAGCAGGCCGCGGCCCGCCACGCAGCCCGACGCCGCGACCGAATCGAGCACCACGCGGAAGCCCTTCGCCCGGATCGCGTCGACGTCGACCAGACGCAACGCCTTCTCGATGTGCCGTTCGGCAGCGTCATCGCGTCGATCGACGGTGCCGCATGCCGCGCCCTCGACCCAGTCGATGCGGTTCTCGCGGAAGCGGTCGATGATGCGGTTCGCGATCGGAGCGGGCGGGGCGAGTCCGTCCGAGTCGAGGCACTTGATGCCGTTCCACTCGATCGGGTTGTGGCTCGCGGTGACGTTGATGCCGCCGTCGCAGCCGAGTTCGCCGATCATGACGCCCACGGTGGGGGTGGTGGTGATGCCGAGGGCCGTGACCTCGCACCCGACGCTCGCCAGCCCCGCGATGGCGGCCGACGAGAGGGCCCCGCCCGAGCGGCGGCCGTCGTAGCCGACGACGAGTCGTGGCGGACGGTCGGTGATGGTTTCGCGAAGCATCGACCCGAAGGCGGCGGCGAAGCGGGCGGCGGTCTCGGCGGTCATGGAGGAGCCGACGATGCCGCGGGCACCGGAGATCGAGAGCATGAGCGGGGCGTCGGACACGGATCTGGCTCCGAAAACCAGCAGGAGAAGGTGAAGAGTGCCACTTCGGGCTGCTTGAGATCGGCTCGGGGCGGGGGGGGTCGGTAGTATCACCACCATGTTCGAGTTGGAGGTCGGAACCCGGTTCTCGGCGGCCCATGCGGTCTCGGTCGGTGGCGTCATGGAGGAACTCCACGGCCACGACTGGGGTGTTCGGGTCCAGATTCGCGGCCCGCGCCTCGATCACGAGGACCTTCTGGTCGACTTTCATCTCGTCGAGATGGCACTCGACGCCGCCATCGCCCCGTACCGCGGCCGAACGATGAACGGCACGCCGCCCTTCGACCGGTGCCACCCGACCGCCGAACGTCTGGCGGAGCATGTCGCACTCACGCTGGCCCCGGCCATCCCCGAGGGCTGCACCCTGACCTCCGTCTCGGTCGAGGAAGCCCCCGGCTGCATCGCCCGCTACCTCCCCTGACCGACCGGACGCGCCGAACCCGGTCGCATTCACCAACTTCCTTCTTCCGCCCGCACCCCTCCCATGTCCGAACCCGCCGTCACGACCGAAGCCACGATCTCCCGCACCCGGACCGAGTCGGTCGACCCCGGGCCGATCGGTTTCGACGATGCCGCACGGTTCCTCAACCGGGATCTCCAGTGGCTGGAGTTCAACCGCCGGGTGCTCTTCCAGGCGATCGATCCCCGCAACCCGCTGCTCGAACGCGTGCGATTCCTGGCGATCACCGCGAGCAACCTCGACGAGTTCTTCATGAAGCGGGTCGGCGGGCTCAAGCGTCGCAAGGCGATGGGGCTCGGCGGCCAGGCCTGGGAGCCGCTGCCGCCCGAGCGACAGCTCGCGGAACTCCGCGGCGTGGTGCTCGAACTCGTCGATCTCCAGCGACGCTGCTTCCGCGACGACGTCCTGCCGCAGCTCGCCGAGCAGGGGATCGAGGTGCTGTCCTGGGATCGGCTCACGACCGAGGAGCGGTCGCAGGCCGAGGCCTGGTACCGCGCGAACGTCTTCCCCATCCTGACGCCGCTCGCCGTCGATCCCGGTCACCGGTTCCCGTTCATCTCGAACCTCAGCGTGTCGATCGGCGTGATGCTGCGACGGGCCGGCGAGACCGAGGAACTCTTCGCCCGCGTGAAGGTGCCCGAGGTGCCGACCCGGCTCTACGACCTCGGTGACGGACGCCGCTTCGTGGCGGTGCAGGAGATCATCGAGCACAACCTCGACGATCTCTTCCCCGGCATGGAGATCGTGCGGATCATGCCGTTCCGCGTGACCCGCAACGCCGACCTCGAGCAGGACAGCGAGGACGCCGAGGACCTGCTCGAGCACATCCAGCAGCAGCTCCGCGAGCGTCGCTTCGCCCGCAGCGTGCGGTTGGAGGTCGGTGCCGATCCCGATCCCCGGATGCTCCGACTCGTCCTCGACGAACTCGATCTCGAGGAGGAAGACGTCTACGAGACCGATCGTCTGCTCGACTACGGCATCCTCAACGGTGTCGCCGACATCGATCAGCCCGACCTTCGGTACGACTCGTGGCGGCCGCTCATTCCGCGCACGCTCGACGGTGACGAGGACGCCGACATCCTCGCCGCCACCCGCAACGGCGATCTGCTCGTGCACATGCCGTACGAGTCGTTCGACGCGACGGTCGAGCGCTTCGTCGAGCAGGCCGCCGCCGATCCCAAGGTGCTCTGCATCAAGCAGACGCTCTACCGCACCTCGGGCGACAGTCCGTTCATTCCCGCCCTCATCAAGGCCGCCGAGAGCGGAAAGCAGGTCGCGGTGCTCGTCGAGCTGCGGGCCCGCTTCGACGAGGCCCGCAACATCACCTGGGCCCGCAAGCTCGAGGACGCGGGCGTGCACGTCGCCTACGGCGTGGTCGGACTCAAGACGCACACCAAGACCGTGCTCGTGGTGCGACAGGAACCGAGCGGCATCCGCTGCTACGCCTACGTCGGCACCGGCAACTTCAACTCGAAGACCGCGAAGCTCTACGAGGACCTCGGCCTCTTCACCTGCGATCCGGCGATCACCGAGGACCTCGTCTCGCTCTTCAACTACATGACCGGCCGCAGTCGTCAGCGCGAGTACAACAAGCTGCTCGTCGCGCCGACCACCATGAAGAGCACCTTCCTCGAACTCATCGACCGCGAGATCCTGCTGGCGGGTGCGGGCAAGCCCTCGCGGATCATCTGCAAGATGAACCAGCTCGAGGATCGCGAGGTCACCGACGCGCTGTACCGAGCGTCGCAGGCGGGGGTGAGGATCGACTGCATCGTTCGCGGCTTCTGCTGTCTGCGGGCGGGCGTGCCGGGTCTCAGCGAGAACATCCGCGTGACCTCGATCATCGGGCGGTTCCTCGAGCACAGCCGGATCTTCTGGTTCTCAGGCGGCCGCGAGGATCCGCTCGACGGCGATTTCTTCATCGGCAGTGCCGACTGGATGTATCGCAACCTCCACAACCGCGTCGAGGCGACGACCCCGGTCGAGACCCGGGGACTCCGCGAGCGGCTGTGGGAGATCCTGCAGATCGAGCTCAACGATCACCGGCAGGCGTGGGACATGCGGCCCGATGGCACCTATGCCCTTCGCGATGCCGCCGACCTCGACGCGGAAGACCCGCGGCTCGAAGGCACGCACCAGACGCTCATGCGGCTGACCCGCGAGCGGATCGGGGACTGAACACAGGATCGGTTCGCGTCACCGACGTCCTCATCCGCCCTCATCGCTCACGGCACGACGATCGTTTCCGAGAGTATCAGCTCGTAGACGTGATACTTGTCGGACAGGTTCGGCGTGCCCTCGTCGTCGTAGTCCAGTTCGAGGCAGGAGTGGGCGGGGCCCTCGAGCACGATCCAGCACCGGGCCTCGATTCGATGTTCGCCGGAAGGCAGATCGAGAGGAATTCGCCAGGACAGTCGTTCGACCGGTTCGAAGTACGGTTTGGCCGGTTCCGGCTGGCCTGCCGTCATCTCATCCCAGATCCCCCGCGAGTCCATGTCGAGGTCCTTGCTCCGCAGGGTCCACGCGTGTTCCGCCTCGACCGGCACGCCATCGACCGTCACTCGTCCCACGCCCACTCGTGGCTCCTCGAGCATGACCGATTCGCCGAAGTTCGGCGTGATGACGGCGGTCCATCCCGACTCGTGTTCTTCGACGTCCAGCGTTGCGCCCGCGGTCAGGCGAACGGCCTGTTCGCGGTACGACTCGGGGATCAGGCCTGCGGCCAGGGCATCATCGAGGAAGGGGCCGACGAAACGCCGGGCATCGGGGGCGTCACGGAGCTCCGCGAGCAGCAGGTCCGCAAGAACCTTCGTTTCCGCTGGGGTCATCTTCGTGAGGTCGAGGTCCATGTAGTACCCCATCGGCGTCCCGGTCCAGGCGAACACCTGGGCTGCGAGTCCCGGCGAGGCGAGGCGCGTGAAGATGGTGGATCCGAACGTCAGGAAGAACATGCCGATCAGGATCGCCGGCACGATGATGACTACGGTCCTCAGATTGGAGCGGACGTGGGTGGTGCTGTTCGGCTGGGTGAGATCGGCGCCGCACTCGACGCAGATCTCCCGCGCGAGATCGGGGCATTCGTGTTGGCAACGGCGACATCGACGGGCGCCCGTCCGGGCTGGCGCCCATTGCCACGCGATGGGTGCCAGGAAATAGAGCGCCCAGACCGGATTGAAGCCACCTGTGAACGACGATGGCACGAGGATGTTGACCGCGATGAGGACCGCGAGGACGAACCCGAGGTGGATCAGGGTCAGCCGCCACCATGCCCGGCGACGCTCTTCGGGCGCCGCGGTCGTCGAGTACATCTTCTGCGTCTGGTCGCGGACCCATTGGACGCCGGTGTGGCGGGCGAGCCAGCCCCGCGGGGGGCGGGCGCCGGCCAGCGTGAACTTCGAGTCGTCGATCGACCGACCGAGTGCGGAGGCCGCGTGACGTTCGATCAGCAGTGCGCGATGTTGCGGTCCCACGCCGTGTGCTTGGCACGGCTCCGCACGGACGTCTTCTTCGCACCACGGACAGACGCATCCGTCCGCATCCCAGATCCTCGGCGCGAGGGTCGCCCAAGCGCGGTGCCGCTTGCGAATGAACCACGAGAACCACGCCGGCAGGATGCCGAACTCCAATCCCACCAGCACTGCTCCCCACCAGACGCCCGTGCCGCGCATCCAGGAGACGGCCGCAAGAACCGCACTCGACACAGCGACGGTGATGCCAACGATGGCGACCGCGCCGAGCACGATTCGGGTCCGGCGCGAGCTTCGGCGGGTGCTCAGGAGTTCGGTGCGGGTGATGGGCCAGCCGTCGCGGACTTCGGTCTTGTCGTCCGCACCCTTCGCACGCTCGGCCAACGAGTCCGCCGGCGTGGACGGCGACCGCTCGGCCGGGTGAACCGCGGGCGTGTCAGCGGTGGCCTGTTCCACGATGTGCTCTTCGTCACGCAATCGATGTATCCCCCGGAGCGCCCCGGGGTCATCGTAGCCATGCGGGTTTGACCGTCAAGGGTCGTTCTCGGGGTTCCACTCGCCTCCGAGGCGGTCTCAGAACGCCTCGAGGCGGGGCATGGCGCTGCCGACCAGTCGGATGCGACGCGCCCGGTCGCCTTCGATGTCGAGCTGGATCACGTCGTTGGGTTCGACGGTGAGATCGACGGTCGCGCGGTAGAGGCGGCGTCCCTGCTCGAACTCGAGAGTGAAGGGCTCGATGAGGTTGCCCGCCTCGTCCTCGGTGCCGACCACCCCGTCGAGCAGTTCGACCGGAGCCTGGCCGTCGACCTCGTACATGAGCCGCTGTGAGTCGCGCTCCCAGCGGATCGTCACGACCTCGCCGTTCTGCGTGCGGAACTCGATGAAGTCGCTGCGGATCCGCGTGACCCGCGGGTCGGCGGGGAAGGGGCCGAACTCGCTGCCGGTCCGCAGCAGCGTGAGCACGCGGTGCATCACGATGCGGCCGATCGACTGGGTCGAGACCTCCTCGGTCGTCGACTGATACGCGCGGAAGCTCGCGTCGAGCGCGGCGAGCGTCGCGGTCAGGAGCGTCGCGGTGATCGCCAGCGCGATCAGCACTTCGATCAGGTTGAAGCCTCGTCGATGCCCGCGCCGCGATCGGCGAACCACGGAATGCGTGCGGATGGTGCTGGGATCGGGACTCACGGCGCGCCCTCCCGGTAGCTCGCCGCGACGGGTTCGGCGAGGATGGGCCAGGGGATCCCGTCGGGGAGCACGATGTCGGGGTCGTACTCGAGCACGATCTCCCCGAAGCCCTCGAAGTCCGGCGACAGCGGATCGGAGCCTTCGCCGTCACCATCGTCGGGACCGAAGTACCCGATGGTGGTGTTGAAGGCGTCGGCCTGTCCGTCGTAGAAGAGTGGTCCCTCGCCGGAGATCGGCCGGAACGTCATGAGCAGGGTGCCCTGCACGTGTGCGGTTCCCCGGATGTCGAGGATGCCGGCGATGATCACGCCGCGGAGATCGACTCGTGCGGTGGCGTCGAGGTCGCCATCGACCACCTCGTTGGTGAACGAACCGACGTCGATGGACCAGCCCGGCATCATGATCGAACTCTTCTGAAGTTCCTCGAGCACCTCGGGCGGGATGGTCAGCAGAAGATCATGAAGATCGTCGCCGTCCGGCTGGGACAGGACCTCCGGATCCTCGGGGTCGCTGAAGAACCGCGTCGCACCGGTGATCTGGATCTTGTTCCGCCAGTGCGTGTATTCACCCGGCGTGTCGCCGGCGAGCGCTCCGAGGAACGTGCAGTTCTCGAAACGGAGGTTGTTGCTGAGCGGCTTCGAGTCGGCGACCTCGCCGAGGTCCGGGTGGTTGCTGACGAGTCCTTCGAACCGCGTGCGGATGATGAATCCCGGGCCGGGATCCGCATCCTCGAGCGCGCCCGCGTAGTTCCAGTTCACGTCCTGACAGTCGGGCGTGGTCCGGACGTAGGTCACGCCGACGAACGTGCAGTCCTCGAAGAGGGCGTTGGTGCCGACGGGGATCTCGACGTCGCGGAACGTGATGCCGCGGTAGATCGGTCGGAGATAGAGGTCGTACGGGTTGGCGCTTCCGAGCGGCGTGGTCTCGTAGCCGGGATGTTCCGCGTCGCCGGGCAGGATCGCCTCGCCGGAGCCCGGGATCTGGTCGGCGAACGGCGTGCCGTTGCTCGCGCGGTCGAGGTAGTACGCCGCGGTGTCGGCGAACATGTCGGTGGTCACCAGGCGGAGGGCGTCCTCGTCGAGACCGAAGCTCATCGCGGGGATGTCGGTGCCGGCGCGGATCGAACCACGCACCACGGTGCGCACCGGGCCGCCGTGCTCGGCTTCCCAGTCGCTGCGCTCCACCGCGAAGGCGAGTCGGCCCTGCACCTTGGCATATCGATCCCAGGAGTCGAGGATGCCGTCCCTCCACCCGAGCAGCGTGTCGTCGGCGTCCACCACACCGTCGGCGTTGCGGTCGGGAATGGCATTGTCCACGAGATGGGCGAACTGGTCGTCGATGTCCTCGAACTCCACCGAGGCGCCGCCGGCCAGATCGCTGTCATAGACCACGCGGCCGTCATCGTCCAGATCGAACGTGTCCAGGAACAGGTCGAACTCGTCGACGAATTCGTCGCCGTCGAGGTCCACGAAGTCCGGCTCGAGACCCTGACCCTCGGTGGGGTGGGCGGGGCGAAGCCGTCCGTCGTCATCGACGTCGTTGATCGCCAGCAGCGCCTCGAAGGCATCGAGCTTCGCGTCGAGCTCCGGCGTGAGCCATCGAATGTCGCTTCGCATGTCGAGCGGGTCGCCGTTGCCGCCGTTGAGTTCGCCGTCGATCTCGCCGAAGCGGGTTCCCAGCGGACCGACGATCAGCACGTTCTTGCCGATCATGATGCGGTTGGGGCTGACGACGGCGTACTCGATGCGCTTGTCGAGCGACACCACGATCGAGAGGGTGCGACGAACCTCCCGATCGACGCCCTCGCTCACCACTCGGATCGCCGGCTCGCCGGGGATCGGTTCGTAGCGGAGTCGGAACCACGGCGCGTTGGGATCCGAAGACACGCGGATCGGGCGCACGTCGAGGGCGCCGCTGCCGTCGTCGATCGAGGGAAGTGCCGCATCCCCGGGCTCGATCGCCTCGGAGTGATCGCCGGCGAGATGGGCATCCCGGACCGCCTCGGCGAGACTTCTGGCCGGACTGGCGGCGGTGTACCCCTCGGGGTCCAGCACCTCGACCTCGCCGTCGGTGCCGGTGTTCCAGGTGCCGCGCCAGAGGTCGTCGGCGAAGTCCGCGTCGATCTCGCCCTTGCGGACGACGAACCGGGTGGCCTCGCGTTCGAGGATCCACGTTCCGTAGACGAGCCCGGTCTCGGCGGCGCTGGTCGCGCGGCTGACCCGCAGCGAGACGTCGGCGGTCCGCAGATTGCCGGTCGCCACCACCGCCATCGCGGCGGCGAGCGATCCGAAGATCACGAGGAACATCATGGACAGCACGCTCGCCACGCCACGGCGGACGGGCGTCGCAGGTCGGATTCGACGGGTTCGCATCATCGGGTTCCCCCTCGCCTCCGAGGTCGTTCCGGTTCGTGCGGTCACGGTCATCGCGGCTGCACCCATTCGAGTCGCGTGACCTCCTCGGGCGCGAGATCCATCGCGCCCTGATGGAGCACGATCACGCGGACCCGGAGCATCTCGCTCGTGCCGTTGGGCACCACCGAGGAGAGATCGAAGGGATCGACGCTCTCGACCTCGACGGTCTGGCTCCATCCGGGCAGATCCAGAAGCACCGTCCGCATCGCCGAGACCGGGCCGTTGCCGAGGTCCGCGGAGAAGACGGCGCCGTCGAGATCGTCCACGTCGTCCCAGTCCTCCGAGCTTGCCTCGTTGGGCTCGGGACCCCACCAGTCCACGCCCGTGACCGGATCGTGGCGGGGGAGGTTGATCGCCAGCTCGCGGATCTCGCCCGCCAGACGCATGGCGACCGCGGACTGCTGCGCCCAGTCGTTCTGACGGTGGAACGTCTGCTGCGCGAACACCATGGCGAGGACGCCGGTTCCGATGATCACGGTGGCGAGCGCCGCCTCGATCAGGGTGAAGCCGCGACGCCTCGTGGTCGCACGCGATCGGAGTTGTCGGACGTCGAATCGACGCATCGGGATCCTCCCTCCGCCTCCGGACGTTCGCCGGTCAGTTCGTCACCAGGCTGCTCATCTTGAAGATGGGCAGGATGATGGCCATCGCGATGAAGCCGACCACGGAACCCATGATCACGATCATGAGCGGCTCGATCATGCTGGTGACCGCCTTGATGGCCTCACGCAGCAGTCGGTGGTAGTAGTCGGAGACCTCCTCCAGCACCTCGCCGAGCTTGCCGGAGTCCTCGCCCGCCGCGATCATCTGCACCACGCTCTTGGGGAGCAGCTTCGAACGGCCGAGGTGGGTCTGGATCTTCTTGCCCTGTCGCACCGACGAGTGCACGCCGCGCCACATCC
>CAYZSH010000088.1:0-10220 GCA_964481025.1 uncultured Isosphaeraceae bacterium | reverse complement strand
GCATGTTGATCGCGCCCATCACCGACGTCTTCATCGTCTTGATCGGGTTGTACTGATAGTGCCCCGGTGCCGCGGGGCAGGCGAGGTTGTAGATCTGATCGACCTCGGCCAGGTACGGATCGGTCACGTCGTGCCGCACGAACTCGAAGTTCGGTCGCCCCATGAGGTGCGCGATGTTCGACTTCTGACTCGTGAAGAGGTTGTCGAGGCAGATGACGTCGTGCCCCTGCGCCACGAGGCGGTCGCAGAGATGCGAGCCGAGGAAGCCGGCGCCGCCGGTGACGAGGATCCGAAGGGGGGTCGAGCCCATGGGTGCGTCGCTCCTGATGCCCGGAAAGGCCGGGCGGACTGATTACCGTATCGACTGGACGGCGCCCTCGGCCCCGCCTTTCCCCGATCTCCCCCATTCCCGGACCGCCCATGGCTCCGACACGTCGAGCGATCGGCTTCATGACCGGCACCAGTCTCGACGGTCTCGATGCCGCGATGGTCACGACCCGCGGCACCGGGCTCGATCTGCGCATCGACTCGATCGACCTCGCCTCGGAGCCGTTCGGACGCGAGCTCGACGCACTGCGACGCTTCGCCGCCGGAGAACCGCTCACTGCCGCCGGGATCGCGACGATCGCCGCGGACCTCGGCCTCCGGCACGCCGAGCTGATTCGAACGCACTGGCCGGACCTCTCGCCCGACCTCGTGGTCGTGCACGGACAGACCGTCACGCATCGGCCGCCGGTCTCGTGGCAGCTCGTCGATCCCTGGCCGCTCACCCGAGTCGTCGCCTGCCCGATCGTCTGCGATCTCCGACACGCCGATCTCGCGGCGGGTGGTCGCGGGGCCCCGATCACGCCGCGGGCCGACGCGATCCTCTATCGCAGGCAGCGCCGCGACGCCGACACCACCGTCATCGTCAACCTCGGCGGTTTCGTCAACGTCACCCTGCTTCCCGGCACCGACCCCGAGTCGGCGATCGGGTTCGACTGCTGCCCGTGCAACCACCTCCTTGATGCTGCGAGCCGCGCGGTGCTGGATGCGCCGTTCGACTCGGACGGCGTCGTCACCGCGGCGGGCGTGGTCGACGTCGCGGCCCGCGAATCACTGCGGACGATGATCTCCTCGCTCGGCCGGGACGGCCGCAGCGGCGGCGACGGCGACGAGCATCGCGACGCCGCGATCCGCATCGCCCGGGACGCGGCGGATGCAGGACGAACCGCCGACGGCTTCGCGACGATCGCCTCGGCGATCGCCGAAGCCACCGCGTCGCTGGTCGCGCGACGATGCGACCTTGACGGACTCCCCGCCCCGGGACGGTGGATTCTCGCGGGCGGCGGTGGCCGGAACCGGGGTCTGGTCGCCCGCCTGTCCGACGCCGTGACGACCCGGTGGCCGGGGTGCCCGCTCACTGCCGAACCCGTCGATGGCGTCCCCCCCGAAGGCCGGGAGGCCGCGGCGATGGCGATTCTCGGTCTGCTCGCCCTCGACGGCGTTCCCGTGACCACCATCCCGTCAACTGGGAGAGATTCCGAGATTCCCGCCGACGGCCTCTGGATCCGGAGCCCGATCTCGGCGAACCTGCCCGGGCAGTTCGGTCTTCACTCGATCTGAACGGGATCTTCATGCTCGCCAAGCCTCGACAGACCCGCGACGGGGACACTTCGCTCCCAAAGAGTCCGACCGGCGTCGCCTCGCCCGGCACAGGGAAGGCCTCCGGTGGATCCGGAGCCCTGTTCATGCCCGAGGTTCTGATCGTCGAGGATGAGCCCGAGATCGCCGAGCTTGTCGAGTTCCATCTCGGGCGGGAGGGTCTGCCCTCCAGCATCATCCACTCCGGTCGTCAGGCCCTGGAGCGGATCAAGCGCGAGCGACCCGATCTGGTGATCCTCGATCTGATGCTTCCCGATCTCGACGGTTTCGAGGTCTGCCGTCGGATCAAGTCCGAACCCGAGACCCGCAAGATCCCGGTGATCATGGTCACCGCCAAGAGCGATGACGCCGACGTCGTCACCGGCATCGAACTCGGCGCCGACGACTACGTGGTCAAGCCGTTCAGCCCCAAGGTGCTCGTCGCCCGCGTGAAGAACGCGCTGCGGCGAACGCTCGGCGAGGATCTCGGCGCCCAGGACGCGGGCGCCCGCCTCTCGCTCGCCGACGGACGTCTGGTGGTCGATCCCGAGCGGCATCAGGTGACGATCGACGGCCAGACCATCGACCTCACCCTGACCGAGTTCACGCTGCTCCGCTTCCTCGCCGCCCGCCCTGGATTCGTTCGGACCCGCGATCAGATCATCGCCGCAGTGCACGGCCGTTCGACCGTGCTCTCGAGCCGGACCGTCGATGTCCACGTCACCGCGATCCGCCGCAAGCTCGGCGATCTCGCCGGATGCGTCGAGACCGTTCGCGGCGTCGGCTACCGATTCGCGGATCCCGCCGCCGTGGCATGATGCTCGGATGACGGTCGCCTCCCCGGGACCTTTTCGCCTCACCGGTCCCCTGCTCGTCGGGGTCGCGGTCGCGTTGATGGTCGGCGGCATCGACCTCCTCGGCATCCGAGCCGCCGAGGACGCCCGCCGCACCCGCCAGACGCTGCTCGCACAGGCGATCGCGACGGATTTCGACGGCCCCGACTCGATCACCCCGGTGGCGATCGCGAGGCTCGAATCGCTCTCGGGCGCGACCATCGTCGCCCGCGGCGACGGTCGCACGATCACCTCCGACGGAACAACCGCGTCGAGCCGTGCGCATGCGGGCGTGCCGATTCCGTCGGTTCCGAGCTGGCGGCTGGAAGCGACGCTCCCCGCGAATGTCGGAGATCCCACGCTCGGAACCCTGCTGGACGCGGTGCTCGCGGGCGGCGTCGCCGGTGGCGTGACGGCGCTCGTGCGACGACGCGTTCGACGGGATGCGCGTCGGTTGCAGCACGACCTCGAAGGCCTGCTGCGGCTGGAGTCGACCGCCTCTGCGGACGCGAAGCGACGCGTCTCGGTGCCGGACTCCGCGCTCCTGGCGTCGGTGGCTCGACCGCTCAACGACCTGCTTGCGCAGATCGGGAATCGACTCTCGGGGATCGAGTCGGCCCGCGGCCGCCAGAGCCTCGTCATCGAGTCGATGGCATCGGGCGTGCTGGTGCTCGATGCCGACGGCGTGGTCGACACCATGAATCCCGCGGCGAGACGTCTCTTCGACGTCACCATGGTCGCCCCTCGGGGACGTCGACTCGCCGAAGTCGTGCGCGAGAGCGACCTGCATCAGATGGTGGCCCGCGCGGTCGAGACCGGGAAGCCGCAGCGGCAGGTCTTCCGCTCGGCGCAGTCCTCGCCGGATCGCCAGCGTGAACTCGCGACCGCGGTCGCGCCGATCGTCGATCGTCGCGCTGCCAGCGGTCCGCCCTCGATCGGGGGCGTGGTCGTGCTCGTCGAGGATGCGACCTACCTCCGACGACTGGAACGCGCCCGCAGCGAGTTCGTCGGCAACGTCAGCCACGAGCTTCGCACGCCGATCACGAACCTGCTCGGCTACATCGAGACCGCGATGGAACTCGGCCCCGACGAGCACGACACGCGGCGGAAGTTCCTCGGCGTGGTGCAACGCAACGCGGAACGACTGGCGACGATCATCGAGGACCTCCTGTCCCTCGCGTCACTCGAAGCCCCGGGGCGACGGCTCGATCGCGACCCGGTCAGGGTGCGACCTCTCCTCGAGCGGATCGCGGAACGCCACCGGGTGGCGCTCGGCGACGACCCCCGGACGCTCGAAGTCTCCTGCGAGGCGGAACTCGAGGTCCAGGGCGTCGCGACCCTCCTCGATCAGGCGATCGAGAATCTCGTCAGCAACGCCCTGCGATACGGCAGCCCGACCGGACGTGTGCGACTCGAGGCCGAGTCGGATCCGGGGGTCGGGGTGCGGATCGCGGTCGCGGATGATGGTCCGGGCATTCCCCCCCGGCATCTTCCCCGGATCTTCGAACGGTTCTACCGGGTGGACACCGCTCGCAGCCGTCAGGAAGGCGGCACCGGTCTCGGCCTGGCGATCGTGAAGCACATCGCCGCCGCCCATGCCGGCACCGTCGAGGTCGAGAGCGTGGTCGGGATCGGCACCCGCTTCACCATCCGGATCCCGGATCGGGACGAGGCGGCCGAGACCGATCCGCTCGAGCAGGCGACGGAATCGACAAGTCGTCCACAGCTTCTCCCGGATGCACCGAGTTCGGGACACTCCTGAACCCAGTCTGAACATCTCGGCCGGCATCGACGGGTAGTCTTCCGGTCGTCCCGGTCCACCTCTCTCCCCGGAACAGTCCATGATCCCCCGACCTCGGCCCACCCGACGCCCGTTCGCCGGCTCGCTCATCGCCCTCGCACTGGTCGCCCTGACCGGCACGATCTCGGCGATGTCCTCCGACGCACACTCGCAGGATCTGCGCAGGCTCCGTGGATCGATCGCGATCGACGGCTCCTCGACCGTCTATCCGATCACCGAAGCGATCGCGGAGGCCTTCAAGAAGGAAGCCCCCAACGTCAACATCACCGTGGGCGTTTCGGGAACCGGTGGCGGATTCAAGCGGTTCGCCGCCAACGAGACCGACATCTCGGATGCGTCGCGACCGATCAAGCCGTCGGAATCCGCCAAGTGCGGCGAGAGCGGCGTCGGCTACCTCGAACTGCCCGTCGCGTACGACGGCCTGACGATCGTCGTCAGCCGTTCGAACGACTGGGTCGACCACCTCACGGTGGATGAACTCAAGAAGATCTTCCTGACCACCGACCCCGCCGCGACCTGGCAGGACGTCCGCGCCGCGTGGCCGGCCACGCCTCTGAAGATCTACTCCCCCGGCACCGACTCGGGCACCTTCGACTACTTCAAGGAGGTCGTGGCCGGCAAGGACGGCACGATCCGCAGCGACATGAGCGTGTCGGAGGACGACAACGTCCTCGTCCGAGGCGTCGCGGGCGATGCCGGGTCGATCGGATTCTTCGGCGTCGCGTACTACCTCGCCAACAAGGACAGCGTCCGCGCCGTGCCGATCATCAACAAGGACGGCAAGGCGATCTCCCCGACCGCGGAGACGATCGAGGATGGCTCGTACAACCCGTTCAGCCGACCGCTGCTCATCTACGTGAAGACCAAGTCGAGTCGGAAGCCGCACGTGAAGGCGTTCATCGAGTTCTTCCTCGACCGCGCCCCCGCCGCCGCGGCCGAGGTCGGCTACGTCGGGCTTCCCGCGGATCTCTACGACCGCGCCCGCCAGACCTTCAAGGACCGCCGCGAAGGTTCGCGGTACGTCGATGATTCCGGCGAGCCCCGTCATGGTTCGCTCCGAGACGTGTATCGCTGACCGATCCCCCGCCACCCCGGCCTCGACCGAGTCGGGGCACTGGAGACCGGCATGACCGCCGCCCCCCACGACGCCGCCGGCGAGTTGTTCGAACTCGCGAATCGCGGGCGATCGCGCAGCCGTCGCGTGCGGGACGGCGGAGAGGCGGTGGTGAAGGTCGTGCTCGCGGGATGCGCCGGTTTCTCGGTGTTGATCACCGCGCTCATCATCGGAATCCTCGCCTACGAGGCCGTCCGCTTCTTCATGGACGTCTCGGTGGTCGAGTTCCTGACCGGCACCGAGTGGAGCCCGCTGCTCGGCGAGGAGAAGCGGTTCGGCGTCTGGCCGCTGGTCGCGGGCACGCTGCTGGTGACGCTCGTCGCGGCGATCTTCGCGCTGCCGACCGGGCTCGTCACCGCCGTCTTCCTCAGTGAATACGCCCCGTCGTGGCTGCGGGCGATCCTCAAGCCGGTGCTGGAGATCCTCGCCGGCATTCCGACCGTCGTGTACGGCTTCTTCGCGCTGCTCGTCATCAATCCGTCGCTGCAGTGGATCGCGAAGGTCGTGACCGGCGAGGAACTCTTCGGCGCCTACAGCGCCGGCGCGGCGGGAATCGCGGTCGGCATCATGATCCTTCCGATCGTGACGAGCCTCTCCGAGGACGCCCTTCGATCGGTGCCCCGCGGCCTTCGGGACGGTGCCTACGCCCTTGGATCCACGCGATTCGACACGTCGGTCCGCGTGGTCATCCCCGGCGCCCTCGGCGGGATCATGGCGTCGTATCTGCTCGCGATCACGCGGGCGATCGGCGAGACGATGATCGTCGCCCTCGCGGCCGGCGGACTCGCCCAGCTCACGGTGCTGCCGTGGAACCAGGTCCAGACCATGACCGCGTACATGGTGCAGATCTTCCTCGGTGACGCGCCCGCGACCGGCGTCGAGTTCAAGTCGAGCTTCGCGGTCGCAGCGCTCCTCTTCATGATGACGCTGCTGCTGACGCTCGCGGGATATCGCATCCTCGCCCGCTTCCGGGAGGAGTACGAGTGAGCGACCGCGGGAATCAGGATCTGGCCGAACTGGTGAACCGTGGCGAGCCGCGGTCGCAGAGTCGTCGTCGCGCGTTCGACCGCGGGTTCCTCATCACCTGTCTCGCGATCACCGCGGTCGCGGTGCTCGCGCTCGGCGTGCTGCTCGGCAGCATCCTGATCGAGGGGCTTCCCGGCCTTCGGTGGACCTTCTTCACCGAGTACGCATCGCGGGATCCTTCGCAGGCGGGCATCCGGGCGCCGCTCTGGGGCTCGATCTGGGTGGCGTCGATCTGCGCCATCGTCGCCCTGCCGATCGGCATCGCCACGGCGGTCTGGCTCGAGGAGTTCGCCCCGAAGAACCGCATCACGTCGTTCATCCGCCTCAACATCTCGAACCTCGCGGGCGTGCCCTCGATCGTCTACGGAATCCTCGGGCTCACGCTCTTCGTCCGCATGTTCGGACTGTTCGGCCCGATCCAGGCTCCGGAACTGGAGATCGGCGGACGCCTGTACGCGATCTACTACGACACGATGCAGGAGCCGATCCGCGTGCCCGCCAAGGAGCGCGGCGTCGCGCCGGTGCTCAAGACCGGCGACGTCGGCTACGTGCAGGAGATCGAGGAAGGTCCCGACGGTGAACTGATCTTCACCGACCACTGGACGCCCGTCACCCTCACGATCGTGCCCGAGGACGAGGACGCGCCCGAGGGCTACGGCATCATCGAGGCATGGCAGGCCGAGGAGCCCGCCGACTTCGAGACCGAGCGGCCGTGGTACTACATCCAGTTCCCGTTCGGCCAGTCGGTCCTCGCCGGTGGTCTGACGCTCATGCTGGTGGTGCTGCCGATCGTCATCATCAGTTCGCAGGAGGCGCTGCGGGCGGTGCCCGGGTCGCTTCGCACCGGATCACTGGCGATGGGCGCCACGAAGTGGCAGACCACCCGCAAGGTCACACTCCCCGCCGCGGTGCCGATGATCATGACCGGCTCGATCCTCGCCATGAGCCGCGCGATCGGCGAGGCGGCCCCGATCCTCGTGCTCGGCGTGGCGCTCTTCATCACCGACACCCCGTCGAGCCTCATGGACAGCTTCACCGTGCTGCCCATGCAGATCTACAACTGGACCAGTCGCTGGCAGGAGGACTTCCGAGCCCTCGCCGCGACCGGCATCATCGTGCTCCTCATGGTGCTGCTCGCGTTCAACGCGGTCGCGGTGCTGATCCGTCAGAAACTCCAGAGACCCCTGTCATGACGACGCCCTCCACCGCTGCCACCGGTGGAGTCGTCACCGGCTCCCACCGCCCCGCCACGAACAAGGTGGCCGTGATCGAAACCATGACCACGACCCCGACCCAGAACCAGACTCCGCCGAATGCGGCGACCGAACCCCCGGTCTGCATCCAGGCTCGCGACTTCAACAGTTGGTACGGCGACTTCCAGGCCCTGCACGGGATCGAACTCGACGTCCCGACCAACCGGGTCACCGCATTCATCGGACCATCGGGCTGCGGCAAGAGCACGCTGCTCCGCTGGTTCAACCGGATGAACGACACGATCCCGTCGGCCCGGGCCAGCGGCTCGCTCGACCTGCACGGCACAGACCTTCTCTCGACCCGCTACGACGTGGTCGATCTGCGGCGACGGGTCGGCATGGTCTTCCAGAAGCCGAACCCGTTCCCCAAGTCGATCTTCGACAACATCGCATACGGACCGCGGCTTCATCGTCGCTACACCCGCAGCGATCTCGCCGAACTGGTCGAACAGAGCCTGCGGCGGGCCGCGATCTGGGACGAAGTGAAGGACCGCCTGAACCAGAGCGCCCTCGGCCTCTCTGGCGGCCAGCAGCAGCGACTCTGCATCGCCCGCGCCATCGCGGTCGGCCCCGAAGTGCTCCTCATGGACGAACCGTGCTCGGCCCTCGACCCGCGGTCCACCGCCGCGATCGAGGACCTGATCCGCGACCTCCGTCACCAGTACACGATCGTGATCGTGACCCACAACATGCAGCAGGCCGCCCGTGTCTCGGACCGGACCGCGTTCTTCTACGAGGGACGACTGGTCGAGTCCGACGAGACCGAGCGGATCTTCACCACGCCTGCGCACCGCGAGACCGAGGATTACGTGTCCGGCCGCTTTGGTTGATCCGCCCGATCCGGTTAACATGGCCTGAACACGATCTTCACATGCCCATCGATCTCAACGCCAACCTGCAATCGCTCCGGTCCGATCTCCTCGTCCTTGGTGCCAAGGTCGAGAAGCGGCTGCAGGATGTCACCGACGCCATCGTGAACCACCAGCCCGAGCTGGCGATGGACGTCAAGAAGGGCGATGCCGAGATCGACGCCGACGACATGCGGATCGAGGAGGAGTGCGTCCGCATCCTCGCCCTCGGGGCCCCGGTCGCGAGCGATCTTCGCCGGGTCATCACCGTGATGAAGATCAGCGGCGAACTCGAGCGGATCGGCGACCTCGCCAAGGGCATCAGCAAGCGGGTGCTTCGGCTCGCGGACATGCCGAGCGTGCCGCTCCCCCCTGCGATCGTTCAGATGTGCTACGCGACCCGCGACATCCTTCGGGATGCCCTCGCGGCGCTCGTCGAGAGCGACCCCGAAAAGGCCCGCCAGGTCCGGGCCGAGGACGATCGCATCGACGCCTTGAACAAGGCGATCCTGCGCTGGGCCCGTGAAGAGGTCCCGCAGGACCCCGGACTGGTGACCGCCGCGATCGAAGTGCTCGCGATGGCGCAGCGATTCGAGCGGATCGGCGACCTCACGACGTCGATGGCCGAGCAGGTCATCTACCTCGTCGAAGGCCGTTCCGTCCGGCACGGTCGCGACTGACGCGAACGGCGCGACGCGACTTCCCGGCTCGCCACGCCGGTCACATCACCCGCACAAGTCCCCCAGACCGACCTTCCGAAGGTCCGGATATCGGTGGATCGTGGATTCGCGTCCGATCGCGCTGGAGTCACCCCCGGCGCGGGATAGAGTCGCTCGAACCGAGGCCCCGGTTCGGTCGTCCTGTCGAGACGGCCGAACGCGACGGCCCGATCCGGGATTGACCGCAGGTGACGACGTTCCGACCCAGCCTCGTGCTTCAGCCGGCTCCGGAGACCGACGATTCGTCGGACTCCCGGTTCCGTGCCGTCCGCACGCTGGAGGAGACACGTCGTCGCGTGGCGCTCGAGAACCGACTCGCCGCGGATGCCCCCGGTCTCGCCCCCGACTCGCCGCATCTTCGACTCGCCGGCCGCGTGGCCGCCGCGCTTGACGGTGCGACGCTTCCACCCGAGCGACGGACCGCGATCGTGCAGCACGCCCGCGAGCTCGGCGTCCGCGAGTTCGATGCCCATCTCGTGATCGCGGTCATTCAGGATCGCGTTCGTCGTGGCCAGGGCCTCGACGACATCCTCGGTCCGCTGGAAGTCCTCGGCCTGACCGACCGCACCCCTCGCCCCGGCACCTTCGCGAACCTTCGGATCGTGCTGGTCGGCGCTGCTCTTGGCCTCGCGATCGGCGGCGCGATGCTGCTCGTCCGCTGGCTGACCGGCGGCTGAACACTCGAACGCTCAGATGGTGGAGTCGGTCTCGGCGGCACACGCCGGGTCGATGTCGATCGGCGACGCGTCGTCATCGACGTCCGCGACGTGGTCTTCCGCCGCGACGACCGGCGGGGTCGGTTCGGCGGGCGGCGGCTCGCGGAGATCGGTGGTCGCCTCGACGAGAATCGCATGCGGCACCGCATCGTCGTTCCAGCAGAGGTCGTCGAGGTGGATGTCGCCGACGCCGTCCGCGGAAGCAAGCTGAAGATCAAGCAACGCCGTCAGCGCCGCCTGCTGTTCCGCCTGCTTCTTGTTCGGCCCCCAGCATCCGCCGAAGCGAC
>CAYZSH010000087.1:0-10315 GCA_964481025.1 uncultured Isosphaeraceae bacterium | reverse complement strand
TCACTCTCACGAGTGGTCGGACATCACCAGCGGCGTGCCATCCACATTCGCTCCGAGCGCACACAGCCACGCGATCAAGCAGGAGATCAGCGGCTTCATTGAGTCGCCCGAAGCGAAGACCTACGTCCTGACGCCTTCGACACATGCGGCCATGACCATCACGCAACTCAAGGCTCAGACATCGGTCGGCACCGTGGACATCGAGCTGCATGACGACGGCACCATCGTGACCGGCGCGTCCCTCGCGGACGCAGGGACAACGCTGGCGTCCCTCGCGAGCGACATCTCGGTGTCGGTCGCGGCTGGGAGCAAGCTTGCCCTCGTCGTGAGCGATCCGCAGAGCAGCCCGGAGAATCTTGCGTTCACCGTCCACTACACCGTCGCGAGCGAGAGCAACGCCTAATGAAGATCGTCCTGATGAACCAGTCGCTGTACTCGCAGTGGCAGATCCCGTCGCTTGCGGCGGGCTTGTCGAGCGCCGACGGCGACGCCGCGGCGATCGCAGCGTTGGGGGTGGTGCATGGGACCAACTCCGGTACTGGTGCATCGGTGCCTGCAAACCAGACCGCTCAGACCGTCACGCAATGGGTGCTAGGCCCAGACGCACTCGTCTTCACCGAGGGAGCGTTTCGGCGCGCCACCACCACGACTCCGACAGGGTATGGAATCGACTTCAAGTGGTTCGGCCACGACATCGAAGTCGAGGGCTTGGTGAAGACCATCCGGCACGGGGCTAACGGCAGCGGCGTGATCCCGACCGACCCGTCCGGCCGCATCACGCTGCCGTATGTGCGGACGGTGGACAGCCAAGGCAACGACTTCGTGACCAATGCCACGAAGACCTTCATGCGCGAGGTCGCGTTCCGGCACGGTCTGTCATTCGACGAGACCAGCCCGACCCTGCTCAAGTCGAACGGATCGACCTACACGCCTACATATGCGGATCTGCGCACGGCGGCGATCGACTGCATGCGCAACACGCATCGCGAGCTGCACGACACGATCTGGACCGGCGCTGGCAAGGAGACCGTCTTCTACCACTCGATGGGAGTCAACCCCCTCCCGTGGATCGGCGACGGCTGGTGGGTGGACCCCTACCCGGGCAGCAACGCCGTGACGTATCGCCCAAACCGAACCACGGCGGGCCATCAGGTCACGCAACTCAACGTGACCCAGACCATCAGTGGCGGGCCACTCAACGGAGTGCAGGTCGCTGGCGAAGTCGTCCTGTCCACAGCGTTTGAGGAAACCCCGTACGTCCACGAGAACTATGTCGCCAAACTGATCGAGCAATGCAGCAAGACCGCCGAGCATGCGAAAGCGTTCGACGACGGCAGCAGCACTGCCGTTGGCTGCGTGAACTACAACACGTTCATCGAGAAGCCGCTGTCGGAGGTGTGGAGCAGCGTCGGGAACGTCTCAGGGACGACGCTGTTCCCGGTGGGCGGCGGCGGCGGCGGGCAGCAGCGGTACTGCGACACGGCAGCGAAGACTCGCGACAGCGTGTACCTAGCAAATCGATACACCTACCTCGGTGCGGTCAAGCAGTTCGGGCGACGGACTGCGGTCTGGTTGCAGCCTGCGATCGATCATTGGGCAACCAACGATCCATATTGGGGGCTGAGGTCGTCGGATGCGGAGTTCGTGGAATGCTCGCTTCAGCCGTTGCTCGATCCGGTCACGGAGGAGGAGGCGTCGGCGTTCGGATTGACCGCAGGCGTTGTTCACGTTCCGACGATCGTCTTCTGGAACCCCACTGATTCCTACATGCGAAGCCTGTTCGGTGATGCGCCGTCAGCCGCGATCTGCCGCATCCGCGATGGCGAGAATGGTGCGTTCCTTGCGAGGCGGAACATGGAGTCGCGAGCCGCCGGTCGGACCAACGTCGCTGTGGACTGGAGCGGCGGCAACTACTCGCAGGTGAGCGCGAACCAGTGGTATCAGGCTCTCGCAGCGATCCTCACCGAGGACATGATCTCTCGCATCCAAGTCACGAGGAACAGGATCGAGAAGGCGAAGCGGCAGGGTGCCGCCACGCAGTCCACGCTGCTGGCTCTGACAGGGGGATGAGATGGCACTGAGCGACGTGTTGATGGTGATCCAGCTGCTGGTCCTGCTCACCGGGATCGGTGCTATTGTCATGGGGATCGGGCGGAAGGACCAGACGTTGTCCCATGTGGACAAGGGCTTGTCCGAGCTGCACGGCATCTCAAAAGACTTGGTGAAGTCGGTGGTCGCCGTGAGCACGACGGTCAAGCACCACGATCAGGCTCTTGCCGACATCGTTCGGCGAATCGAGCATCTGGAACGCCAGCGATGACCGCCTCGTCGGCTCGCACCTACCGCATCGCCGCAGTAGCCGGGTCTGCGATCCTGCTGCTCATCGTCCTGTCGGCGATCATGTCGGGATGCAAGTCCGCTCCCCAGCGGATCAGCGAGCGAGCCGTCGCGATCCGCGAGACGGCGAGCAGCAGCAGGGATCGGTTCCAGGAGGCTGGCATCCGGGCCGGGGTCGCCGAGCAGGATGAGATCATCTCGCTCGCGAACGGCATCAGCGTGGATGCCACGCAGGTGGACCCCACGGAGCCGTGGTGGCTCCCGATGGTCGAGTACGGGGCGATCGCGGCGATCCTTCTGGCGATCGTCGCGATCCTGTGGCAGACGGGGATCGGATCCGCGATCCGTGCGGCCGTCGGGTGGTTGCCGCGGAAGTCGGTGAACGCGGCTAAACTGCTGCACGAGGCGGTCGATCAGGAGCATGAGACATCCGTCCGGGAGGCTGTCGCGGCCCTCCGCGTGATGGACCCGGCGCTCGATGCCGCGTACCGGAGGCTGCGGAATGATCCTGGGGACGATTGAATCGCTCGTCGGAAGCATCTGGTTCGGCATTGCCGCGTTCGCTGCTGGCGTCCTGCTGGCCGATGTGATCAAGGCCGGGATCAAGCGGATCTTCCGTGGCTGAACCGACGCTGTCTCTGACGCTCGACGAGCTTCGCCGCGAGGTGGCGAGGTTCTTGTCGTTCGGCCGCGACTACACCAACCTGAACATCACGCAGCAGGAGGATGTCGATTCGATCATCCGCCGGGGGCTGCGGCAGTTCTATCAGCCGCCGCCGGTCGCCGGGTTCCCGGCTCACCAGTGGTCGTTCCTGCGGCCAACCGTGTCGCTGACGACCGTGGCGGACCAGGAGACCTATCCGCTGCCCGACGACTTCGGGGCGATGATGGGCTCGAGAATCACCTTCGCCACGATCATGTACGTCGATGGGCCGCTGATCGTCAGCGACTACCAGTACCGCGCGTTCAAGGAGGCATCGACCTCCGACACCGGCCTGCCGGTGTACGCGACGGTCAGGGTCCGTGCGGCGACCGGCGACGTTCCGACGCCGGTGCGGCACGACCTGCTCATGTGGCCCAAGGCGACCAGTGCGGTCGGCATGACGTACCAGTACGCCGCGATCCAGGATGCGGTGACGCTGGCCCTCGAGCATCCCGCCGGGGCCGCGATGCACGGCGAGACGATCCTCGCGAGCTGCCTGGCGATCGCCGAGGAGTACGTCGTCTCGCCGACGACGCAGTACCGGCAGCTCTTCCGGGAGCGGCTCGCGTCGTCGATCTCGCTCGACCGCCACACCCGTGGCGGCGGGATCATCGGTCACATGCGGCCGACGGGGGACGAGGCTCCTCCGCCGATGCCGCGGATTTCACAGGTCACCTACACGCCGTGACCTCCGGGGGGAACCATGTCTGCGCACAACATCCTGAGTGAGCTCAACGCTGCGACCGCCGGTGGCGGCAAGGTGATCCAGATCTGGGAGTCCGGCGCCAAGCCTGCGTCCGTGCCGGGCTACGCCATGGGTTGCCTGCTGATCATCGCGAACGGTGCCGATGCTGGCATGTACAAGAACAACGGCACCATCGACTCCTGCACGTTCGTCGATGTCGGCACCGATCCTGCCTGACACAGCCTGATTCCGGGGAGATGACATGTCAACGGTCGCACTGTCCCGTCCAGGGACGATTGCGACGCTCATCGCCGCGGGCGGGGCGGTGGGCGTCGATGGCGCAGCCACGTTCAAGCTGCACGTCCAGCAGTACTCGGACCAGTACGAGGTCCGTGTCACCGAGGTCACCGGCGACGGGCACACCGCACCGGAGTTCCAGCATGGCGGCCTGCTTTACGGGCAGTTCAGGTTGTCGGGCTACATGGTCGCAGGCGACTTCGTCGGCATCTCGAGCCTGATCGCCAACAAGAACGGCGGGTACGGGATCAGCGGCCAGGCGAACTACGCCGATGCCCACACGCTCGACATCCGGTTCGAGGCAGGGAAGAAGATCAGCGGAAAGGTGATCATCACTTCGATGCAGCGTCAGTTGTCGAAGACCTCGCCGCATGTGCAGATTGCGATGAGCGGGTATTGGACGGCGGCGAACCCGACCGAGGCGAACGTGACGTGATGCCCAAGCCCAGCGAAGAGCCCGATCCGCTGCCGCTGCCCGAGTGGCCCTCGAGCGAGGAGCCGGATCGACCCATCGATGCACCGCCGCCCGCCCCGCCCCAAGCGGGGGCGGGCGAGTGGCATCGGTTCTCGGTGCATGGCGAGGGCGTGTTGCAGCCTACGCAGCCTGACGTGGCGTCCTTCGGCGGGCAGGACGACCGCGAGGTGATGAGGAACATCCTGCGGCGACTCGACGAGGTGGTGGACATTCTCAGGCAGATGACCTGATGGCGATCAAGCACTACAAGGACCTGCTTGGTTCGGAGCTCCGGCTCAACACCAAGAGCTACCGCAGGCAGAGCGCCGTGCGCCGCGGCGTGCTGACGGGCATCGGCGATGACAAGAATCAGGAGTCTCTGTACGACGCGGCGGTCGCTGCGGCGGCCGAGCTCGGCTCATACCACCCGCAGGCGACGAGCCTGCCGCTCCAGAACATCTCGATCCGCCGGATCGGTGCGGACCGCGCCGAGTATGCGGCCGAGTACGGGCACACCAGCAGCAGCTTCACCGACGCCTCGCAGGTGTCGGTGTCGCACAAGGGCGATCAGGTGCTGCTGGTTCCGTGGCCGAGCGAGATCGCAAGCGGCCGACGCTGGACGCCCAACGAGTACCCGCCACTGGTCCCGGTCCGGGCGACGGTGCTTGAGGTGACGCTGGTCAAGACGTTCTCGTCGCTGAGTGCGGTGGAAAGCGCCATCGGGAGCAGCGGTCTCGTCGGCAAGGTCAACAACGCCTCGGTCGAGATCGGCGGCATCAACTACGCGACGAACAGCCTGCTGTTCAAGGGCTTCGGCGCGGCGTGGGATCAGAACAATGTGGCGGACGGCGTCCAGGTCCAGTTCCAATACGAGCACCGCCGGTACATCGACGGCAGCGGCGTGATCCGCGGCTGGGAGCGTCCCTACTACGAGAAGATCTCGTCTCGGCCGTACTGGCAGGCCCAGTTCCAGGCGCCGCTGTCCGCCAGCTTTGCGACGATCACCTGATGGGATGGTTCTCCCGCAACCGCAGGCCGTTCTCCAAGGCGTTCCTTGAGCGTCTCGATCGCATTGAGGCCGCGGTCGAGTCGTTGGTCGAGCCGGAGTCCGCGTTTGAGGTTCCCGCCCCCGAGGTCATCCCGGCAGAGATCGTCTCGACCCGAACGGTCGGCGGCGTCGAGGAGTTCGCGTGGCGTGAGATCACGACCGATCCGAACGACACCGGCGGCCGCAGCAGCGACGGCTACGACGCCTCCGGCACCGCGGACACCTATGCCTTCGCTGCCAAGAATCCGTCCGAAGGCAACACGTTCGTCATCAAGCACTGGGTGGCGACAACAGACGGTGCCAACCCGATCCACGAAGTGAAGCACACCGTGGTCGGTGGTGCGGTGGTCGGCACATTCGACGCAAGGATTACGGGCAGGGTCCAGATCGGCACGACTGCGAGATGGGAGTACGAGTGGGTAGAGTCCGTGTGGAACGACACCACCAAGCGGTTTGAGGACTTGGCAGACGGGCGTGACCATACCGACATCACCAAGGCGATCAATCGCTGGGAGGATGCCAACACGGACGTGCTGGGCTACGGAATCCAGTTGGTTCCGGATTCGGGCCTGTTCTTCATCCATGACACGTCGTTGCAGTTCGAGTTCTTGCCCGTGCCGGACAACACGATCGTCAGCATTGCTGTCCGGACGGACAAGGACGGCGAGCCGATTGCGATGTTTGAGGCGCCCAACCCGATCGACGGGGCGTGCCAGCCATGATGAGCACCATCGTCGCAAGGGGGTGCTGCTGCGAGTCTGATCCGACTCCAGCCTCGGCGTGTGCGGATCTGGTGGCAGGATCGCCGCCAGCAGCGTGCAACTGGTGGCCCGACGAGTTTGATGTCACAATAACCGGGCCGGTGTCCAGATATATCGGGCGACTCTTTGCGGGCACCAACTCGTCGTACAGGTATTGCAGCAGCAACAGTCCAGTGCCAGCGCAGACGATGATCGCCTGCTTCGACATTGAAGTGACATGGTCGTTGCAGACCACGATCTATCGCATGGACTCTGACAACTTCGATGCTCCGGGATTCACGGGTCCGGGTGTCCCAAGCAACGTGTACTGCCCCGACCAGCCTTGCTCGATTCCGTGGTCGCCGGGAGCTCACTTGGCGTTCGATGCCTGCGCATCGGCGTACCCGAGCCGATACAGGTCTCCGTGCTGCGATGGGGCGATTGCGGTGCTGACCGGCGAGGCGGTTCGGACAACGACCGTGTTTGAAGAGGTGCGGTACTACTCGCAGTCGAGCGGGTGCATCTCCACGCTCGGGACCGCCACCGATGCGGTGCAGTTCACGCTTCCGGTCTGGGTGATTGGTGAGTGCGTGGAAGCCCCGAAGATCGGCGCGTCGTTCTACGTTGCGATGACCGCCGCCAACCTAAACACTTTCTCGCCGGGGCCCCGAGTTGTGTTCCCATCGGCTTCAAGCAACCTGTCGCTGAATGTCGTCGGCGCCGTGCCGATGCTTCGGGTCGGCGGATTCAATGGAGCGGAGCGGTCCTTGTACATGATGGCGTCGCCGCTCGATGTATCGACGCCCGGAGTGATTCCGACTGCGTACGGCGAAGGTCTTCCGGTGTCGTGCGGGACGCTGTCGTGCCTCCCGTTCGGGCAAACGCCGGGTCAGGTGTATGTCGATTGGTGGCCTGTGGACGCGAGCTACTTCAACTTGGAGTTTTCATGCTCGACGGCTCCTGAAGCAACCTTGGTGGCTGGCCCATGAGCTGCTGCGGCAAGGTTGCTGGCGCCATCAAGCTGGCGAAGAGCGAGCTGAACATCGGCATCGCGTCCGACGAGACCGTCAAGTCTCGTCGGGCCGCGTGCGAATCGTGCGACCGATGGGAGCATGGGCGTTGCGCCGAATGCGGATGCTTCACCTATGCGAAGACGCGGCTGACGAACGAGCGATGCCCTCTGGGCAAGTGGAGTAAACCATGAGCGCGAACACGCCCGGCGGGTATCTCGACAGTCTCCCAAAGCGGCACATCGATCCGGGCTATGCGGTCTGGATGCGGCAGCGCGGCCTTGATCCGAACAAGCCGTACGCGGGCCAGCGATCCATTGCAGACATCAAGCAGGAAATAGCGGTCGATAACGCCCGGTGGTCGCCGGGCATCGCCGGTGGCGAGTCCTCGCAAACACCTCTTGAGATCGCGGTCGCAAACGAACAGCAGCGCCTGTACGGTCCGGGGAGCCCTTACTACGAGCAAGTGGGGGCGACGCGGGCTGGCGGCATTGGTTCGCTTGGCCTCACTGCCGACACCGCAGCGACGCAGCGGGCCCGGGATTATTGGCGCCCGATGACGATTGAGGAGAGTCGATCCCGGAACGCTGCCCGGAACCCGCTGCCGCCTTACGCTCCTCAGCAAGGCGTTCCGAATCGCCCCGGTGGCAACGCGGGCACGCATGGGCCTGGCCAAGATGTCCAGCCGTTGAACCCGCTGTACGTTGTCGATGACCTGATGCAACAGGTCGTGCCGAACCCGCAGCAGACCCCCGCACCGCAGCAGGAAACAATGTCTCCACGTCCTTCCGAGTTTGTCCCAGGGGTAGCCACGAGTGGTCACCACGAGTGGTGGCTCGGGTCCGACCGTGCGATCGAGGCCATGGAGAAGAAGCGGGATGAGTGGAGTCCGATTGAGGCAGCAATCGAAGATTTCCGCGATCGTGGATGGGAAATTGCAGGTGATAACTTCCGTCGCCAACGCGATCAGTGGCGAGAGGAGACCGGCAACAAGGAGATCAGATACAACGCGACTCCGGAACAAATGACGCCTTCGCCGGAGGCAAGGCAAATCCTCGATATGGGATTCAAGGAGTACCGCAAGACCCTGTCGGGTTCAGATCGGTATGCGTTCGATGCATTCACTTGGGGCAAAAACGAAAATGAAGTTGAGGATCACTACGGCACCAAACTAAATGACTGGGTCAAGTTCCATGCGTGGCAGCAATCGCAACAGGCACCCGCGCCACAACAGGCTCTCGCTCCTTCGCAGCCTCCGGCCGCGGGGCAGTCGGCTTCCGCCACGCTCACGCCCGAGCAGATGCAGCAGATGGGTTCGCCTTCACCGGACGCCCGCCGATACGACGGCCTGAACTACAAGTCGAACAGCGCGGTGTCGGCGAGCCGGGCTGTCGGCGAAGCCCGTGGCCGCATGGGCGGATCGGCGGTCGGCCGCAAGCAGAGCGAAGCGATCTCGCAGATGACTCGGATGGCCAACGGCATGGCCGAGGGCCGGGGCGGCCAGCAGTACCGCGACGCGGTCGCGGCGTTCGAGACGGCGATCGCGAGCGGCGACCAGGCTGCGATCACTGCCGCAGAGTCGAACCTGGGAATGCTGCTGTCCCCGATGCTCGACAAGTTCGACGCCCGGTTCAAGGCCGAGGTGGGCGACATCGGCATCGACATCCGCAAGCAGTTCATGGACACGCTTCGTGGACGCATCCAGGCTGGCACCGCAGGGACGATGCGAGGCATGCCGCAGTCGCAGTACCCGACCACCCCTGGGTATGAGGGAGTGCAGCGAGGGCCGTACATCATTCCCGGCGGCGCTTCGGCTTCGCAACCGCAGGGCATGCCGGGCGCTCCGCAGGTCCGTGCCCCGCAGCCCCCGGCGCCTCGGCGGCCGGGGGCGGGCGGGGCTTCGGCCCCAACGAAGCCCATGCGAACCCCCACGGGATTGAGCATCCACGAGTTCGGCTCAATGACGGATGTCATGGATGCGTCGGCGAAGGGCGGGACCATCCAGAGCGGCGACCTCGTCAAGATCGCCGGGTCGAACTTCACGGCGGTGCCGTCGTTCGACCAGTACGGCAACCCCGAGTGGGGCTTTGTGCCTGCGGTCGTGTTCGGCGGCGGCGGCTCGGGATCTCCGGAGATGGCAATCCCCGATCCGTTCAGCATGCCCGTGGATGCGTGGGGCGACTCGCTGTCAGAAGCACAGCGGCAGACCATGATCGACACGCTGCTGACCGATCCCCGCATGCGGTCATCGCTGGACCGCGCGACGCTGGAGCAGATCGACGCGGTCCGCCGGTCGCGTCAGGGTTTGCTTCGGAGCCCGATGTCTGCCAAGGACCGCGAGTCTGCGGTGGCGAGGCTCAAGGCCGAGGAGAACGCCGCGTTGCATTCGGCGATGGCGTCCGTTGCCTCCAAGGCGCAAGGCGCGGCGTTGTTCGCGAGCGACTATGCGGACCAGGTCCGCGCCCGCGAGCAGGAGGACGCACAGATCAAGTCGGACATGGAGCTTGAGAAGTCGATTCGGCTGTCTGAGGCCAACGCAATCATCGGCGATCAGAGGGATGAGGCCAAGGAGGCCCGCGAAACGGCCCGCAAGGACCGCGAGCGGGCCATCACGGCGGCGATGGAGGAGCAGGAGCGTGCGGCCGAAGCCGAGCGCAAGCGGGTCGCGGGCTTTGAGGTGCCGCTGTCGTCCGAGGCCGCGACCGCGTACGTCGAGAGCGGCAGCCTGATGAAGGCGGAGTCGAGCCAAGCGGTCGCAACGGCTTGGAACAGCCTCGACGATCGGCAGAAGCAGATGGCGGTCGATCTGCTCACGGACTTTGCCGAGCAGGCCCCGGCGCCGCCTCGCATGCAGTTGCGGCTTCGCAACGGCAAGCTGCTTGAAGGCGAAGAGGATCTCAGCGACACGAATTTGAGCGGGCTTGCTGAGAAGATCTCGGTGCAGTCCGGGATCAATCCCGAAGCGCACCTGCCCGAGCGAGACCTCATCCGGCTGTTTGAGTCGATCCGCGGCATGCCGACGCCGCCAGCGGCGACAATGC
>CAYZSH010000086.1:0-10544 GCA_964481025.1 uncultured Isosphaeraceae bacterium | reverse complement strand
TCACCTTGGCTTCGATCTCGGCTTCGGTCACGGTTCGGTCTCCAGATGGCTCCGGGGTGGAGCCACGACGAGGAACTATACAGGACAAGAGGTACGTGGAACGTTTGGAACGATCCGAGCCGCGACTTCCGCGGTCCGGAGGGGTCAGATCACGAGGCCGCCGTCGACGACCAGCACCTGCCCGGTGACGTATCCGGCCGACTCGGAGGCCAGATACGAGGCGGCGGCGGCGATGTCCTCGGGCTCTCCGAGCCGTCGAACGGTGATCCGCTTGGTCATCTCGTCTTCAATGCTCGAGAGAAGGCTCTCGGTCATGTCGGTTCGGACGAAGCCGGGGGCGATCACGTTGGCGGTGACGCCCTTGCCGCCCAGCTCCTTGGCGATCGACTTCGTGAAGCCGATCAGGCCGGCCTTCGCGGCGGCATAGTTCGCCTGCCCGGCATTCCCCGAGATGCCGCTCACGGAACCGACGTTCAGGATGCGGCCGTAGCGACCCTTCATCATGGGACGGGCGGCGGCGCGGCAGGCGGAGAAGATCGAGCGAAGGTTGACGTTGATGACCTGGTCGAAGTCCTCGTCGGTCATCCGAAGAAGCAGGCCGTCGCGGGTGATCCCCGCGTTGTTGACCAGGACGTCGAGACGGCCGGCGGTCTCGGAGACCTGCTCCACGAGTTCACCCAGGGCGTTGCCGGCGCCGACGTCGCACGTGCGGTATTCCGCGGATCCGCCGGCCGCCGCGATCTCCTCGACGAGGGAGGCCAGAGGGTCGGCCGATCGCGCCACGGCCACGACGTGCATGCCGTCCGCAGCGAGGCGGGTGGCGATCGCACGGCCGATTCCGCGGCTGGCTCCGGTGACGATGGCGAGGCGATGGTCGATGACTGGGCTCCGGGGCCGCGCCTTCGAGGACACGGCGAATCGCTGGGGGCGGGATTGTACCGATCCTGAACGATCGTGCCGGGCTCCGGCGTCGATCGGTCCGGGACTTTGCGATCGATCGCCGCCGAAAAAAGCGATCGCGGCATCTCGAGATGCCGCGATCGCGATGGGTTCAAGTTGTCGAGACCGTCTCAGCGGCCGGTCGGACCACCGGGGCCACCGGGGTTCGGGTCCACCTTGGGGCCGGTGGGACGCTTTCGGCCGGGCTGTCCGCCGCCACCGCCCATGCCGGGGACGCCGCCGGAGTAGCCCGTGTCGTCGTCCTCCTCCTCGGAAAGATCCGTGGAGTCGATCTCGATGATCTCGTCAGGCTCGCCCGCTCGGGCCAGTTCGTCGGCGAGGATCTGCATCCACGCGGCCACCCAGTTGTCACCGCTCAGCCGGTTCACCATGTCCGGCGGACAGGGCAGGGCATCGAAGCTCGTGCCACCCGAGGCGGCGGCGTCACCGGTGATCTCATAGCTCCAGAGCTGGGGCTCGAAACGGGTGCCGACCATGAAGAGTGCGAGGGCGCAGTCGCCGACCGTGGGATCGGATCCGGTCTGGACGTCGATCATCGTGATGCCTTCGGTGGCGTCGGCCCACTCGCCGGAGGTCACCATCCGCTCGAGAAGCAGCGCATCGGTCGGGCTGAGCATGCCGGCGAGTGCGTTGGCATCACCGCGGGCGAAGGCGTCGAAGAAGCGGAGCACCGCGACCCGCTGCTCGGTGGTTCCCGGGGCCTTCTCCTCCGCCATCTGGACGCGGGGATCGATGCCGTACTGGCTCATCAGATCGCTGACCGCCACGACCTTCGGGGCCGGGGGCGGCGGGGGCGGGGCCGGAGCCACACGCTTGGGCTGGACCTGAGCGACCGGTTCCGGTTCGGGCTCGCTTCCGCATCCGACTCCGAAGAGCAGCGCGGTCGCGGCGGTCAGTCCGAAGAGATCACGAAACAGGCGAGGCGTCGGGCTGGTCATGGCTGATGACCTCCACGTTCTTGTCGATGCGGCGGAACAGGCCCTTGAGCACCTTGCCCGGGGCCAGTTCGTGGACCTCCGGCCGATCTTCCTCGGCGGAGTCCGCGAGAGCGGCGGCGAGCGCCGCACAGTCCTGCGACCATCGTACCGGGCTCGTGAGCTGTTCGATGAGTCTTGTCTTCAGAAGTTCCGGATTGGCCGGGTCGTGGGGCTCGCCCGTCACGTTGGAGTAGACGATCGTGTTCAGCGGCTCGAAGTCCACGTCGGCCAGCGCCTTGGCCATCCCCTCGGCGGCGGGGGCCATGAGTGGGCTGTGGAATGCGCCCGCGACCTGCAGGCGGCTGGCGCGAAGACCCATCTTCCCCGCGACTTCGACGGCCCGGTCGCAGGCTGCCGCACTTCCGGAAACCACGATCTGGCCGGTGGCGTTGAAGTTGGCGGGCACGAGGACGTCGCCGCCTCGGGCCTCCTCGCAGAGTTCCACGGCCTGCGTCTCATCGGCGCCGACCAGCGCGACCATGCCGCCCTGCGAAGCCTCCGCGGCCTCCTGCATGAGCCGGCCGCGGGTCGCGACCAGGCGCAGGCCATCCTTGAAACCGAAGGCGCCCGCCAGATGCAGCGCGGTGTACTCGCCGAGCGAGAGGCCCAGCGTGGCCACGACCTCGGCTCCGCCCCAGCGATCGAGCAACCCCTGATACGAGGCGACCGCGGCGGTGAAGAGGGCGGGCTGGCTGACGTCCGTCCGATTGAGGCTGTCCGCCGGGCCCTCGAAGCAGATGTTCGAGAGCCGTCCCAGCCCGCCGAGATCGACGACCTCGTCGGCGGCGGCGAAGGTCTGGGCGGACGCCGGGTGGGCGTCGACCCACGACTTGCCCATGCCGACGGCCTGAGCACCCTGACCGGGGCAGAGAAGGACGACACGAGGCTTGTGCATCGGGTGATCCGTGAGGGGGTGGAGGTGGCACGACCGGGGCCGGTCGATCGCGGGTCACAGTCTACGATCGGAACCTCGAACGACGCGGGCTGTTCCGGCCATCGTCCAGCCGGCTGGGGCCGTTCCTACCAGTTCCAGACGCTGCTCGACCAGGTCATGCCTCCGCCGAAGGCGACCAGCAGCGAGGGCTTCGACTCGTCGATGAGCCCCTTCTTCCGCATCTGGTCGAGGCAGAGTCCGACCGAGCCGGCGGAGCTGTTGCCGTACTCGTCGATGTTCACGTAGACCTTCTCGCGAGGCAGGCCGAGCTTCTCGACGGCGCTCTCGATGATCCGCAGATTCGACTGGTGGCAGATGTAGGCACCGACATCGTCGGGTGAGAGCTCGGTGGCGGCGAGCGCCTCCGAGATCGAGTTCTGGAACTGATTCACCGCGAACTTGTAGACCTCGCGGCCGTTCATCCGCAGGCAGCCCATCTTCATGGCCTCGGGAGCGTCACCCTCGGCGAGATCTCGCTCGCGACGGGGGATGTACAGCGCCGGCCAGCCTCGACCGTCGGCGTGCATCGTCTGATGAATGCAGCCGCGAGCCGGATCGTCCGTCGCCTCGAGGACGGCGGCGCCCGCCGCGTCTCCGAAGAGGATCGAGCACGAGCGATCGTCGTAGTCGATGATCGAACTCATCCAGTCGCAGCCCACGATCCCCACGCGATTCGCGCGGCCCGAGCGGATCATGGTGTCGGCGAGGTTCAACGCGTAGAGGAACCCGCAGCACGCCGCGGTGATGTCGAACGCACCCGCCGGCGTCGCGCCCAGCTCGCCCGCGATGCGGGTGGCGGTGCTCGGACAGGTCATCTCCATCGTCACGGTGGCGACGATGATCATGTCGAGCGAGGAGGCGTCCACCTGTGCTTCGTCGAGGGCGCGTCGAAGCGCCTCGCGGGACATGACCAGCGTGCCTTCCTTCGAGGGATCGCAGATGTGGCGGCGGCGGATGCCGGTCCGCTGCTGGATCCACTCGTCGCTGGTGTCGACCATGCGGGCGAGGTCGTCGTTGGTCAGCAGCCCTTCAGGGGCATACGAGCCGGTGCCGGCGATGCGCACGCCGCGATGGACGGGCGGCGGAGGGATCTTCATGAGCCGACTTCTTCCACCGTGTTGGATTCGATGTTCTGTCCGACGTTCGCGAGGGCTTCGGTCATCGCCTCGTTGACGCCGCTTCGCACGAACTCGCGGCCGCGGAGGATCGCGTTGGTGATGGTGCGACCGACCGCGGACCCGTGAGCGATCATGCACACGCCGTTGACGCCGAGGAGCGGAGCGCCGCCGTACTCGTGGTAGTCGTGCTTCGCGTACAGGCTCTTGACGACCGGCTCGAACCGCATGGCGAGTTCGGGGTCGATCGAGAAGACCTCGGAGGCGATGGCCTTGAAGATGCCCGCGGAGAGTCCCTCGGCGAGCTTGATCATGACGTTGCCGACCACGCCGTCGGTCACGACGACGTCGGCCTCGCCGTCGAAGACGCCGCGGCCCTCGACGTAGCCGATGAAGTTGGTGTCCTCGGCGTCGCGGAGCATGTCGCGGGCGAACTTCATGTCCGCGGTGCCCTTGGCCTCCTCGCCGCCGACGTTCATCAAGCCGACCCGCGGATTCCCGATGCCGAGGATTCGCGAGGCGTAGATCGATCCCATCACGCCGTACTGGGCGAGATGGTGGGGCTTGGGCTCGATGTTCGCGCCGACGTCGATGAGAACGATCGGTCCACTGAAGGTCGGGACCGTCACGGCGATGCCCGGGCGGTGCACGTTGCGGAGGCGCCGCATGTACATCTGGGCCGCGGTCACGCAGGCGCCGGTGTTGCCGGCGGAGATCCAGCAGTCGACGCGGTCGTCGCCGGCCTTCGGGCCGCCGAGCTTCGCGAGGGTCACGATGGAACTGTGTCGCTTGGCGCGGACCGCCTCGACCGGCGACTCGTCCATGCCGATCGGTTCACCGCAGCCGAGGATCGACAGGCGCGGATCGTCGATGCCCCGCTCGGCGATCGCCTCTCGGATCTCCTCCTCGTTGCCCGCAAGCACGAGGACGTCGTCCGCATCAAGCCGCTCGAGAACGTCGAAGCAGCCCTTGAGAATTTCGTGGGGGGCGTTGTCGCCTCCCGAGACATCGACGCCGATGCGCATGGGGAAACATCCCGCGGATGTCGAGAGCGAGGGGGAAGGGACGTCTGCAGTTCGCGAGAATCAGGCGTCCGGCTTGACGGGCTTCACCTGAAGACCCGGCCGAACGTACCCGCACTCGCGACAGGCCGTGTGCGGACGCTTGGCGCCACCGCAGTTGGGGCACAGCGTGGTGTGCGTGCGGTCGAGGGCGTCATGGGCCCGGCGGCGACGGGTGCGACCAGGAGACTGGCGGAAGGCTGGAACGGGCATCGGATGGAATCCGGTGAGGGGTGAACACGTTTCCGAACGCGGTCTCAGGACCGGTCGGCGAACCGAGTAAGGTACGAGTCCCCCGGAATCGTGTCAAGGATCCGGAGGCGATCGATCCGGCTCGACCGGAGTCCCCCGGCAGGCCGACCCCGGCCGCATTCTCAGGACGCGACCAGAGATGACGGACAGTTTCGTGCTTCACACCGATGGTGGCTGCTCGCCGAATCCGGGCCCGGGCGGCTGGGCCTTCGTTCTGGGGACAACCGGTGGAGAAGAGATCGAGCGATACGGCGGCGAGTCGGATTCGACCAACAATCGGATGGAGCTGACCGCCGTCATTCGAGGGCTCGAAACCGCTCTGGAGGCATCGGGAGGCCGTCCGCGGGTCGAAATCGTGGCCGACAGCCAGTACGTCCTCAAGGGGATGAACGAGTGGATGCCCGGCTGGAAGGCCAATGGCTGGACCCGGAAGTCCGGCGGACGGCGTCAGCCGGTCCTGAACGTGGACCTCTGGAAGCGGCTCGATGAACTCAAAGGCTTGCTGGATCTGAAGTTCACGTGGGTCAAGGGCCATTCCGGGCACGACGGCAACGAACGGTGCGACGAGCTGGTCAAGCGCGGGATCCGCGAGAACTCCTGACCGGCGACCGGGCGGTGGTCCTCGATCCGGCTGCGGGACCGGCTCGGACTCGGGTCCTCGCCACCTGACCCTTGCTCGCGGCCGGGCCGTCGAGTATCTTCCTCGATTCTCCACTCGTCAGGACCCAACCCCGAACCACGTCGTTCGAGACTTTCAAGCATGCCGACCATCAACCAGCTCGTCCGAAAGCCCCGCCGCCACCAGCCGGTCAAGTCGAAGGTCCGCGACCTCGATGCGTGCCCGCAGCGCCGCGGCGTCTGCCTTCAGGTGCGAACGGTCACCCCGAAGAAGCCGAACTCGGCGCTTCGCAAGGTCTGCCGCGTCCGTCTGTCCAACGGCAAGGAAGTGACCGCGTACATCGGTGGCGAAGGCCACAACCTGCAGGAGCACTCGATCGTGCTCGTTCGCGGCGGCCGTGTCCGTGACCTTCCGGGTGTCCGCTACCACGTCGTGCGTGGTTCGCTCGACTGCCTCGGCGTCGATGGCCGCAAGCAGGGCCGTTC
Organism: uncultured Isosphaeraceae bacterium; assembly: GCA_964481025.1. GTDB lineage: Bacteria > Planctomycetota > Phycisphaerae > Phycisphaerales > SM1A02. Next base: position 4,141 of record CAYZSH010000086.1, on the reverse strand, counting down.
GAAGTACGGCGTCAAGCGGGCCAAGGCCGGCAAGAAGTGATTCATCGGGCGCCGCTCGGCGTCCTTCCCCGTCTTCTCCGATTGGGTCCGCGATGGTCGCGGGCGTGATTCGGAACCACAACCAGTACGGCAAGTAATCGCGGTCATCAGACCCCGGGAATCTCCAAGTCCCGACCGCGATGAACGACGGCGAGCGAGAGGCCATCTCGCTCGCGGACGAGCCGACAGGAGTCCACCATGGCCGGTCGCATCACCCACGCCGAAGAGCAGCTGCAGCCCGATCCCCTCTACGGGGATCTCATCCTCTCGCGCTTCATCAACTGCATGATGAAGGGTGGCAACAAGGCCACCGCCACCCGCATCGTCTACAGCGCGTTCGAAGAGATTCAGAAGCGTCTCGACGACGGCAAGGCGCCGGAACTTCCCGAGAAGGCGATCGAGGTCTTCCACCTCGCCCTCGACAACGTCCGCCCGGCGGTCGAAGTCCGATCGAAGCGCGTCGGTGGTGCGAACTACCAGGTCCCGATGCAGCTCAACCGTCGTCGTCAGCAGTCGCTGACCTTCCGCTGGATCATCACCGCCGCCCGCGAGGAGCGGGGCAAGCCGATCCACATGCGGCTCGCGAAGGAACTCTGGGACGCCGCCCACAACGAGGGCAAGGCCGTCACCACCCGCGAGAACACGCACCGCATGGCCGAGGCCAACCGCGCCTTCGCGCACTTCGGTCGCGGTCGCTGATCGAGTCCGACATTCTCCGATCGAGCCACGGCCGCCCCGCGAGGGGCGGCCGTTCTCATTGGAGCGTCGACGGTCGCACGCCGCGGATCTGGATCTCCAGGGATTCGATCTCAAGGCCGAGGGCGGTCGTCGACTCGCGGCTGGTGGCGAGGACGGCATCCGGTGCGATCAATGCCCGACGCAGGCGGGATCGGCGGATCGCTCGGCCCGCCTCGGTGGTCGGTCCCGGCGCCCCCGGGCCCACGAGGTCGTCGTCGGCGCCGTCCAGCAGCACGAAGTGAGGTCGGCGACCGTGCTGGTGCGCGATTCGGATGATGCCGCCGTCGGTTCCGGGCACGGAGTCACGCCAGCCGTTCCGCTTGAGGGAAGCCACCACCCGATCCAGACTCCCGTCGGGCACGAGCAGGGTCATCCGCACGAATCGATGGGTGGTCTCCCGCTCGTCGAGTCTCACTTCGGCACAGGTCGCCGCCCCGGTCATGAGCGTCAGGCCGGGCACCGTGGACTCGAGATGCCGCAGAACCTCCAACGTCCGCTCGCGGATGAGCCCGAGCGTCCGACGGCGTCGACGGTCGCCGAGGTTCTCGCCCCAGGTCGAGCGCGGCGGGGGCTCGTCGGTACCCTTGCAGTCTTCGGGGGTTGATCCGGTGCGGTCACGCATGCGATCGATCCTCGTCGGTCTCCGGACGTCGCTCGTCCGACATCATTCGCCCGTCAACTCCTCGGGAGTCATCGTCACCCATGATGCATCGAACCACCATCGTCGGTCTTTTCGGAGCCGGTCTCGTCGGCGCCGCCCTCGCCACCGCCTCGCTCGACGCCCGGGCGTCCGCGACGGATGTCCGCGCCGTCGTCGAGGCCGCCCGGACCGCGGTCGCCTCGACCGTGACCGCCCACTGCGAGGTGCCGTGCGGCATCTACGACGACCACGCCGAGGTCGAGCGGATGCGGCTCGACGCGATCACCATGAAGAAGGCATCGGCGCAGATCACGACGCTCGCCGACTCGGTCGACGCGGCGTCGCTCAACACGATCGCCCGCTGGGCGATGATCAAGGAGGAGCATGGCCGCAAGCTTCAGCACACCGTCGCGTGGTACTTCCTGACCCAGCGGGTGAAGGCGCCGAAGGACATGAACGACGCCGCCGCGGTCGAGAAGTACCACGGCCAGCTCGCCGCGTTCCATCGCATCTCGGTGGCCGCGATGAAGGCTGCCCAGAACCTCGATCCCGCCGCGACCGATGAACTGCTCGCCGCGATCGACGTCGTTGCGCCGTGGTATCCGGCCCCGAAGGCCGGCGCGGACGCCACCGCGACCGCGGAACTCCAGCATCTCGCGCTCGACTCTGACACCTGGCGCGCCGCGCCGTGAACCTGCACCGGTGACCGAGTCGGATCGTCATCATCGCCAGCGCCTCCTGCCCGTCGTCGGCGACGCGGGGCAGGAGGCGCTGCATGATGCGACGGTGTTCATCGCGGGCTGCGGCGCGCTCGGCACCGTCGCTGCGGATCTCTTGTGCCGCGCCGGGGTCGGCACGCTCGTCATCGTCGATCGCGACGTCGTCGAACTCTCGAATCTGCAGAGGCAGACGCTCTACGTCGAGGCCGATGCGAAGCGCGGCACGCCGAAGGCCGAGGCGGCGCGTCTGCGACTCGGGGCGATCGATCCGTCGGTGCGGGTGCGGGCGTTCGTCGAGGACATCGCACCGGACACCGTCGAGTCGCTCGTGGAAGGGTGCGATCTCGTGCTCGACGGTCTCGACAACTTCGAGACCCGCTATCTCCTCAACGACGTCGCGGTGAAGCATGGGCTTCCGTATCTCTACGGCGGCGCGGTCGCGACCGGTGGCGTGACGATGCCGGTCATCCCGCGGGGTGGGGCGGGCGGCTCGACCCGGATCCGGTTCGCCGACGCCGACGCGACACCCTGCCTGCGATGCGTCTTTCCGGAGGCGCCGCCGCCCGGCACGCTGCCGACCTGCGACACCGCGGGCGTGCTCGGTTCCGCGACCGCGACGATCGCGGCCAGACTCGCGGCCGAGGCGATGAAGCTGATCGTCGGCGACCTCGCGTCGCTCGACCGCACGCTGCGTTCGACCGACCTCTGGCGGAACGAGCATCGTGCGATGGCGGTCGCCGACGCCTTCGATCCGGCGTGCCCGTGCTGCGTCGCGCGACGGTTCGAGTTCCTCGACGGTCCCGTCGACCGCGTTCGTCCGCTCTGCGGTCGGAATGCGGTGCAGATCCGGCCCGATCGTCCGGCCGACCTCGATCTCGAAGAACTCGCGGGCCGACTTGCGATCGTCGGGTTGACCGAGCTCCGTCCGGGGGTGCTCGATGTTCGACTCTCCGAAGAGCGATCGCCGACCGGACATGCCGTCTCGCTCACGGTCTTCAGTGATGGTCGGACCATCGTCGAGGGCGACACCGACCCGATCTGGGCGAGATCCGTCACCGCCAGGATCCTCGGCACCTGACCGACGTCTACCATCGCCCCTCGTCCTTCCCTTCACATCCCATTCCTCACACTCGATTCCATCAATGACCACCACCACCAACACCCTCGCCGACACCATCCTCCCGCCCGCCGCCATGAGCCTCGGTTACGTGCTCTCGCTCGCCGAGGACATTCCCGCCGACCGCTGGGCCGACAAGGTCATCGACGGCATGAATCATCCGGCGTTCCTCTACGCGCACCTCGCGATCTACGGCAACCGGCTTCTCGAATTCGTCGGTCGCACCGATCTCGTGAACGAGGTGCCGTTCGACGGCTCGAAGGTCGCCGCGGGTTCCGAGTGCCTCGACGATGCGTCGCTCTATCCGACCAAGGACGTGGTGCTTCCGTACCTGAAGGAGCGCTACGAGACGGTCTTCGCCACGCTGCCGTCCGTCGACCCCGAGGTCTTCGCGAAGGAGAACCCGGTCGAGGGTCGTTTCCGCGAGATGCTTCCGACGATCGGATCCGTCGCGGTCTTCATGCTCAACAATCACGTCATGATGCACGCCGGTCAGATCAGTCACTGGCGTCGCGCGATCGGTCTCGGTCCGGTCATGTGACGACCGGCGCCGTTCGGTCCGATCTTCCACGTTCGGTACGAAGGAGTTCTCCATGTCGTCGATTCGATGTCATGTGTTCGCGATCCTCGCGATCGTCCTCGCGATCTGTGTTCGGCCCGATGACGCCGTCGCTCAGGGAACCGGCGGCACGATCCCCGAACCGATGGGCCTGCGGGACGCTTCCGAACTCATCGGACGCCGCATCTCGCTGACGGGCGCGGATCGTCGGGAGATCGAGGCGGCGCACGATCGATACCTCGAGTCGTTCGCGCGGTTCCGCGACTCCGAGGTTCAGGACTACCTCGACACGCTCCAGCAGGTGCAGGCGTCGTCCAACGGTCGCATGC
>CAYZSH010000085.1:3920-10597 GCA_964481025.1 uncultured Isosphaeraceae bacterium | reverse complement strand
GGCTGGAGTCGCTGAGCGGATTCGAGATCACGCATGGCGAAGCCGTCTCGATCGGAATCGCGCTCGACACGATGTACTCCGTGCTCGACGGCCGGCTGCCGGACGCCAACGGCGAACGCATCGTGACCGTGCTCCGACGGCTCGGACTCCCCGTGCACCACCCGCTGCTCCACGACGAACGGCTGCTCGACGGGCTGGAGGAGTTCCGCGAGCACCTCGGCGGTCGACTCACCGTCACGCTGCTGGAGGACGTCGGTCGCCCGGTCGACGTGCACGAGATGGACCGATCACGACTGGCGGCCGCCGCGGAGCGACTTCGGGCTTCGGCCGACCGATAGACTCCGGGCATGTCGAGCCCCTCCGCCTCCCCACCGCCCCTTCCACTCTCACGCCGGTCGGTCATCGACCGCTACTTCCTCGAGCACCGCGCGAAGGTCATCGACATCGCCGCGTTCCTCGACCGGGCGGACCGTGCGGTGCCCGAAGCCGGCGAACCGGCCGATGACTTCCGACTCCGGAGCCTGCGCGGCGCGATCGCCTTGCTGCTCGACGGCGAGGGCGACCGGGCGAAGCGGGTGCTCGACCTGCTGAGCGATCCGAGCACCGAGCCGATCGAGAAGGCCCCGATGAAGGGCGCGACCGGCGCGTGGGCCGGTTATCAGGGCGATCCCGCCGACACCACTTCCGGGAGCGCCGGCTGATGTACATCGACCCGCACGTCCACATGGTCAGCCGCACGACCGACGACTACCAACGCATGGCGCTCGCAGGTTGCGTCGCGATCACCGAGCCCGCGTTCTGGGCGGGCTACGACCGATCGAGCCCGAAGGGCTTCTTCGACTACTTCAACGTGCTCACCGACACCGAGCCCAAGCGGGCGGCGCAGTACGGCATCGCACACCACACCTGGCTCTGCATCAACCCGAAGGAAGCCGAGGATCCGGTCTTCGCCCGTGAGGTGATCGACCTCATCCCCGAGTTCCTCGATCGCGAGAACGTGCTCGGCATCGGCGAGATCGGACTCAACAAGAACAGCCGCAACGAACTGGAGATCCTCGAGGCGCACCTCCAGCTCGCGTCCGAGCACGACCTGATGGTGCTCGTGCACACGCCCCACCTCGAGGACAAGCGCAAGGGCACGCGGATCATCATGGACGCGATCGCGAACTTCGGGAAGCTCGCCCCCGGCCGCGTGCTCATCGACCACGTCGAGGAGCACACCGTCCGCGAGGTGCTCGACCGCGGATTCTGGGCGGGCATGACGCTCTACCCCGACACCAAGTGCACCCCCCAGCGGGCGGCGGACATCTTCGAGATGCACGGCACCGAGCGACTCTGGATCAACTCCGCCGGCGACTGGGGCCCGAGCGACCCGCTCGCGGTCCCGAAGTGCCGCGACGAGATGCGCCGTCGTGGGCATCTCGAAGCGACGATCCGCAAGGTCAGCTTCGACAACCCGCTGGAATTCCTCGGACAGACCGGACGGTTCAAGACCGAGGTCCGGCCGACGCGATGATCGTTTGATTCACCACGGAGGACACGGAGGGGCACGGAGGGCCACGGAGAGATGATTTGGTTGCACGCTTGAATGCGATGGTTCATGTCGACGCGTGATGGCGAACAAGCGGCGTCATGCTCAAGCGTGCACCCTTTCCTGATCTCCGTGGCCCTCCGTGATACTCCGTGCCCTCCGTGGTAGAAAAGCCACACCATGCTCGCCTACTGCACCAACGTTCATGCCGGCCGAACGCTCGCGGAGACCGAGGCGAATCTGGATCGGTTCTCGACGCGGGTGCGGGAACTCGCGGCGCCCGCGGATGATCCGTCGGCGCCGATCGGGCTTGGACTCTGGCTCTCGGCGGCGAGTGCTCGGGAGTTGCGGGCGTCGGACGGCGCGAAAGCCTTTCGGGATCGACTGCTCGCCAAGGGACTGCAGATCGTCACCCTGAACGGGTTCCCCTACGGCGACTTCCACGCCGAGGTCGTGAAGCACGCGGTGTACGAGCCGCACTGGGCCGATCCGCGGCGACTGGCGTACACGGTGGATCTCGCCCATCTCCTCGTCGATCTTCTGCCCGACGGGACCACGGACGCGTCGATCTCGACGCTCCCGATCGGCTGGCGGGCATCGTTCACCAACGAGGGCTGCGGCTGTTCGGTCGGACTCGCGGCGGCGCAACTCGTCGAGGCGGCGAAGACGCTGCGAGCGATCGAGGACGCGACCGGCGTCCGCATCCACCTCGATCTCGAACCCGAGCCGGGCTGCGTGCTCGACACGAGCCGTGACGTCGTCGATCTCTTCGAGCAGGCGTTCCGGCCGTCCGACGACGTCGATCATCGCCGATATCTCGGCGTCAACCACGATGTCTGCCACGCCGCGGTCATGTTCGAGCCGCAGACCGCGGCGCTTCGGATGTATCGCGAGCACGACATCGCTCTCGGGAAGATCCAGGTGTCGAGCGCGGTCGAGGTCGACTTCGATGCGATCACCGACGACGAGGAACGCGACCGGACGCTCGCGGCGTATCGCGACTTCGTCGAGCCGCGGTACCTGCATCAGACCTCGATACGGTCCGGCATGGAGCCGCACTTCGACGTGCAGACCTTCGAGGATCTGCCGATCGCGCTGGCGAACCGCGCCGAGCATCAGGTGCCGCACGGGCTCTGGCGCACCCACTTCCACGTGCCGATCTTCATGACCGGCCGCGACGGCTGGTCGAGCACGCGACCCGAGATCGAACGCTGCCTCGCGGCACTTCCGAAGGACGCACCGCTGCCGATGCTCGAAGTCGAGACCTACGCCTGGCAGGTCCTCCCCGGCTGCCTCTACGCCGGCGACGACGGCCTCGCGGCGGGCATCGCCGAGGAACTGCGGTGGTTGCGGGGGTTGCTTGGGTCGATTCACCACGGAGGGCACGGAGTGACACGGAGGGCCACGGAGGGGGATTTGGGTTGAGGATGTGGTTCGGAACCCCGACCATGACTCGTATGACGATGTGATCGGCGTGAATGGCGTCATGACACCGACCACCAATCCCTCCAGTCCAACCTCCGTGCCCCTCCGTGCTTCTCCGTGCACTCCGTGGTAGACCCGCTGCATGCGCCCCTGGCTCGAACTTCTCCGCATCTCGAATCTCCCGACGGTCTGGTCGAACCTGATCGCGGGTGCGGTGGTCTCGGCGGCGTTCGAGGGACGGGTGTCGGTGGTGCCGATGGCGATCGTGCTGGTCGCGGGGTCGTGCCTCTATCTCGCGGGCATGGTGCTGAACGATGTGTTCGACGCGGCGATCGATCTTCGCGAGCGACCGCAGCGGCCGATTCCATCGGGGCGAGTGTCCATGCGGGCCGCGATGGCCGCGGGATGGGGACTGCTCGTGATCGGGGCGGGACTGCCGTGGCTGGTGTCGATGACCGCGGGGCTCGTGGCGGTGGCGATCGCGGTGCTCGTGGTCTTCTACGACCTCTGGCACGCCCGCACCGCCTGGAGCGTGGTGCTGATGGGGCTGTGCCGGTCGGGGCTGTATCTGCTCGGGGCCGCGGCCGCGGGAGCCCCGGCGTCGCCGGTGGGATGGGTCGCCCTTCCTCTGCTCATGGGACTGCCGGTGCTGGTGCATGTCGGGAGCTTCAGCATGATCGCCCGCGGCGAGGTCCCCGACGCTCGGGCCGCGTGCCCCCGCTGCAGGCAGTTCGTGCTCGAACAGGCGACGGTGTGCCCGGAGTGCGGCGCGAGGTGCGATCTGGATGCCCGCACCGCCCGACTCGATGCCCGACGGGATGTCGCCCGCGGTTGGTGGGGCACCGGGACGCTGGGCTTGCTGCTTCCGTTCCTTGGGTGCTGCAGCCTCCCCGGACTCATCGCCGCCACCAGAAACAAGGTTCCCGATGGTTCGGCGTGGTGGATGACCGGTGTCTCCCTGATCGCCGGCGTGATCCTTGGCTGGTACCTCGTCGATTCCACCCGACACCTGGCGCGGCATCCGGAGGCGGTCGGACGATTCGTGCTCCGATCGATCGCGGCGCTGTCGCTCTTTGACGCGGGACTCGTGGCCATCACCCTGCCCGAGGGCGTCGGGGCAGCGGGCGGACCGCATCCGACACGATGGCTCGCACTGGGCGCCTGCCTCGCCTGCTTCGTGCTGACCCGACTCGCCCATCGGCGGATCGCGGGCACCTGATCGACGCCGTCGAATCTCTGTCCCCGAAGAGGTGACGCGACGCAACATCGCGTGCGCGATCGACCCGCGCCGTCACGCTCCAATGCTGACGCTCGCGTCTTCAATCTCGTCCTCCCCCGGGCCGTCCCGCATGCTCCGAGAACTCGTCGCCCTGCTCGTCGTCATCGCGAGCCTCCTGACGACGTCGTCGTCGACCTCAGCCGCCGATCGCCCCAACGTGATCCTCGTCCTGATCGACGACCTCGGCTGGAAGGACCTCGGCTGCACCGGGTCGACCGTGCACCGGACCCCGAATCTCGATCGGCTCGCGGCCCGGGGCGTGGTCTTCGATCAGGCGTACGCCTCGGCCCCGAACTGCGCGCCGACCCGGGCGTGCCTCATGACCGGACTCTGGACGCCCCGGCACGGCGTGTACACCGTCGAGGACTCGATGGGCGGACGACCGGAGAGCCGACGGTTCATCGCCCCGCCGAACGACACCGATCTCGATCCCTCGTTCCGCACGATCGCGGAGATGTTCCGCGACGCCGGCTACGCCACCGCGTGCGTCGGCAAGTGGAACCTCGGCCAGGGCACCGACACCCCGCACAGTCCGACCGGCCAGGGCTTCGACGAGTTCCGGCACTACAAGCGACTCGGCTTCCGGGACGGCTACTTCGACGGCGAGCGCTATTCGACCGACGTGCTCTTCGACGAGACGATCGACGTCGCACGACAGGCGGGCGACCGACCGTTCTTCATCTTCCTCGCCCCCGACGCGGTGCACACGCCGCTGGCCGCCCCGGAGGCGAGCATCGCGGCCCACCCCGATCTCGACCGGGATCGTGCGACCTACGCCGCGATGGTCGAGCACGTCGATCAGGGCATCGGCCGCCTGGTCGCGCAGGTTCCCGAGAACACGATCATCGTGTTCACCAGCGACAACGGCGGCGACGTCTCCGACAACGCGCCGCTGCGGGCGGACAAGGGCGCGATGTACGAGGGCGGCATCCGCGTTCCGCTCATCGTGGCCGGCCCCGGCGTGCGCGGTGGAAGACGATCGACGACGCCGTGCCAGTCGATCGACCTCGTGCCGACGCTGCTCGAACTCTGCGACGTCGCGGTCCCCCAGAATCTTGAGGGCCAGAACCTCGATGGCCAGAGCCTCGCCGGCGAACTCCGCGGCGGCGCCGCGATCGATCGCGATCGCCTCTTCTGGCACTTCCCCGCGTACATCGGCCGCAATACGCCGAGCAGCGTCATGCGCGACGGAGACTGGAAGATCATCGAATCGCTCGAGGACGGCTCGGTCGAGCTCTACGACCTCGCGTCGGATCCGAGCGAGACGACCGACCTCTCCGAGCGCGAACCCGCCCGAACCCGCGCCATGCTCGCCGCCCTGAAGTCGTGGCAACGAGAGACCGCCGCGCCCGGATTGCTCGGACCGAATCCGGACTTCGACGGCGCGAGCACGACCCGTCAGGACCGGGGCGCCCGCGGGGGACGCGAAGGCGGCGGCACCCCCCGCCCACGCGACGGGGCCGGACGAGGTCAACGCCGGACCGAGACCGATTCCCCGGCCGAGCGAGCTCGGGATGCGGCGCCGGCGCGTCCTGCCCGCGAGCGCCCGGTCTCGATTCCGGTCGCGGTGTACGCGGACAACTGGTTCGAACTCCACATCAACGGTCGGCTCGTCGCGATCGATCCGATCGAGTTCACGCCGCACAATGTCGTCCGCTTCGAGATCGTCCCCGAGTACCCGATGACGATCGCGGTGCAGGCCCGCGACTTCGCGGATCCGAAGACGGGTCTGGAGTACGAAGGCACGAACATCGGCGACGGCGGATTCATCATGTCGATCGGGGATTCGATCGTCACCGACGAGGACTGGAAGGTCCGGACGATCCACCACGGGCCCCTCGACCGCAACATGAGCCGTCCTCGGGTCCGCGCCTCGGAGCCACCTGCGAACTGGACGAGTCCGGAGTTCGATGACTCGTCGTGGGCGCCCGCCACCGTGCATGCCCGCGAGCGGGTCAGACCCAATGCCGACGGATTCGACGAGATCGACTGGCATGGTGCCGAGTTCATCTGGGACGGCGACCTCGATCTGGACAACACCGTGCTGTTCCGACGGACGATCACCCGGCCGCCGTCGACGGCCACGCCTCCCGATCGAGCACCCCGCGGCGGTCAGGCTGGTCGGCCCGAACGACCCGAACGTCCGGGCACCGAACCATGGCTCGCGGCCCATGTGTCCGAACTCGATGCCGACGGCGACTCGATCCTGACCCGCGCCGAACTCGATGCGGACCTCGCCGTGACGATGCGTGGTGGCGATCAGGATCGGGATGACTCGATCACGCGAAGCGAAGCCGACCGCATGCGTGGCGTGCGATCCGCCAGTGCGGGTTTCCTGCGGGATCACTTCGACGAGATCGATGCCGATGACGACGCCCGCGTCAGCGCGGCCGAGCTCACCGCGACCTTCGTCCGCATGTTCGAGCGGATGGACCGGAATGG
>CAYZSH010000085.1:0-3820 GCA_964481025.1 uncultured Isosphaeraceae bacterium | reverse complement strand
GCGAACATCGGACCCGAACCGCCTCAGGTCGCGGCGTTCCGCGCCTTCGACGAGACCGTCGACGTCCGTTGGGACGAGGACTGGATCTACGTCGAGAGCGACGGTCTTCCGACGCATCCCATGATGGTCGGGATCACTGCCTGGAATCAGCAGGTGCCGATTCCGCACGCGTACCGAGGCGGCAACGCGTTTCGGATTCCGCGTCGGCCGGTGGTCGCCGCAACCCCGACGCCGATTCCGTACGACGGGCCGATCGCGGTGGCGGTCAACGGCATTCCGATCTTCAACGCCATCAAGCAGGACGGACGCACCGACACCGCGGCGGCGGGTGAACTCGATCGCTGGGGCGGCCATGCGGGTCGCGGCGACGACTACCACTACCACGTGCTGCCGACGCATCTCGCGTCCTCGCTTCCCGACGGCGCCCCGATCGCGTTCGCGATGGACGGCTACCCGGTCCTCGGACCGAAGGACCTCGTCGGTCGTCGCCAGACGACGCCCCGCGACCTCGACTCGTTGCACGGCCACACTCATGCCCATCCGCATCCCGACGGCGAGACGTGGCTCGACGAGCCGTATCACGTCCACGGATCATTCGATGAACCGCCGTACCTGATGCCCGCGTTCCGCGGCGAGGTCGATCTGGCGAACCGGCCCGTGGCCCGCGGCGTGCGACCCGACACGAAGCCGTTGCGCGGCGCGACCGTGACCGGCTTCGAGCAGCTCGGCGACCGGCACTGGCGACTGGAGTACGGCGTTCGCGGTGGCACGGGTGCCATCGACTATCGCCGACTCGACGACGGCACCTGGCAGTTCGAAATCACCGAGCCGGATGGCTCGACTCGGCAGGAGTCGCACGCAGAGCGTGATCGACGCCCCGCGCCGCCGACCGATCGATCGGGTGGCGGCTCCGGGGACGGAACCGATCGACCGCGTCGTCGACCGGAGCCGCCCGCCCCGGCAACGCCGCGACCGCCGCGTGATCGCGAGGCCTCCGACGGTGCACGACCCCGAAGCGTGCTGCTCGTCGTCGCGGACGACCTCGGTTTCGCGGACGTCGGCTTCCACGGCACGCCGGTCGAGACGCCGCATCTGGATCGCCTTCGCGCCGACGGCGTCGAACTCTCCCGCTACTACACGATGCACACCTGCGGACCGACCCGGGCGGGCATCATCACCGGCTGCACGTCGTATCGCGTCGGCGTGACCGGCAATCCGGAGATGCTCGGGCCCGGTGTGCCGACGTCGTTCCGCCTGATCTCCGAGGCGTTCCAGGACGCGGGTCATCGCACCGCGATGCTGGGCAAGTGGCACGCGGGCGGCGCGGAAGGATTCCGGCCGACCGAGCGTGGTTTCGACTCGTTCCTCGGATGTCTGGGCGGCGCGATCGACTCGTACACGCACGAGGGCGGGCAGCCGCGGACCCTCGACTGGTGGCGGGATCTCGAACTCTCGAAGGAACCCGGCTACACGACCGATCTCCTCGCCGACGAAGCGGTGCGGGTGATCGAGTCGTCGGCCGAGTCGAACCAACCGTTCTTCATCATGCTCTCGTACGACGCGGTGCACGGACCGCTTCGAGCGCCGGACGAACTCGTCGCGAAGTATCGCGGGCGCGGCATCGAGGACTCGCGCCGCGCGACGATGCTCGCGATGATCGAGGCGATGGACGTCGCGACCGGCCGCGTGCTCGACGCGATCGACCGGACCGACCGCCGCGACGAGACGATCGTGGTCTTCGTCTCCGACAACGGCGGGCAGGAACCGTACGGCATCAACACGCCGTGGCGCGGCTGGAAGGGCGAGCTGTACGAGGGCGGCGTCCACGGCATCGGCGTCGTCCGCGCACCGGGACTCATCAGACCTGGGACGACCAACGCGCAGCCGATCGCGATGTACGACCTCTTCCCGACCCTCGCCGGCCTGGCCGGCATTCCGACCGGGGTCGAGAGTCTCGACGGCGTCGATCTCTCCGCAGCGCTGACCTCGGGACGCCTGACGACCCGACCGCCGATCGCGGTCGGCGGCGGTGATGTCGCGATCATCGACGGTGACTGGAAACTCCTGCGACCCCGACGCGGCGCCGAGGAGCTCTACAACCTCGCGAGCGATCCCGCCGAGGCGACCGATCGACTGGGGGAGGAACCGGAGATCGCCGGCCGCCTCCGCGCGGTCGCCGACGCGTTGCCCAAGAACCAGGCCTTCCAGAAGTCCGGAGGCGGCCGAGGGGGCCGCGGCGGCGCGGACGGTGAGACAGCCGGTGGTGGTGGCCGCGGGGGCGGACGGGAAGGCGGCGGAGAAGGCGGCGGTGGAAGCCAACGCGATCCGGACCGTCGCCGACCACGGCGGAACGACACCGACTGAGCACGCGTCCCCCACTTTCCAGGCTCATCTCGATCTCCATGTCGGATCCTCCCGCCCCGGTACGATCCTCGCCATGCCGCGCCGCATCGCGATCATCGACATCGTCGGACTCTCTCCCGCGCTGATCGGAAAGCACACGCCCGCGATCGCGTCCTTCGCACGCGATCGCGGCGGCGTCCGCACCATGCGTCCCACCCTTCCCGCGGTGACGACCAGCGTGCAGACGTCGATGCTCACCGGCGTCGTACCGAGCGAGCACGGCATCGTCGGCAACGGCTGGTTCGATCCCTCGACCCGCGAGGTCGCGTTCTGGAAGCAGTCCGACGGGCTGGTCGAGGCCCCGCGGCTCTGGGACCTCGCCCGCGAGCGGGACCCGTCGGTCACCTGCGCGAACATCTGCTGGTGGTACGCGATGCACTCGACCTGCGACACGGTCGTGACACCGCGTCCGATCTACAAGGCCGACGGCCGCAAACTGCCCGACTGCCTCACCGAGCCGGCCGACCTGCACGACCGACTGACCCGCGCCCTCGGCCCGTTCCCGCTGTTCCGATTCTGGGGACCCGCCGCCGACATCACCAGCACCCGCTGGATCGCCGACGCTGCGATCAAGGTCGAGCGCGAGACGACTCCGACGATCACCCTCGTCTATCTCCCGCACCTCGACTACGGGCTTCAGAAGCTCGGACCGGATCACCCCGAGATCCCGCATCACCTTCGCGAGGTCGATCACGAGGTCGAGCGGCTGCTCGAACACTTCCTGAGCCGCGGCGTCGAACCGATCCTCGTCAGCGAGTACGGGATCGTGCCGGTCGTTGATGCCGTCGCCCCGAACCGCGTGCTGCGGGACGCGGGCCTGCTCTACTGGCGTCAGGAACTCGGCCGCGAGATGGTCGATCCCGGGACGAGCGACGCGTTCGCGGTGGCGGATCATCAGGTGGCCCACGTCCGCATCGGGCCGCGGGCGGCCGGACGGCGCGACGAGATCGCCGCCCTGCTTGCCGCGACCCCGGGCGTCGCGCAGGTTCTTGAAGGTGAATCGCGGGCCGCCGCGGGTCTCGACCATGCTCGCGCCGGCGACCTCGTCCTCGTCGCCGAGAAGGACCGCTGGTTCACCCACGACTGGTGGCACGACGACGCGAAGGCCCCGGACTTCCAGCGCACCGTCGACATCCACCGAAAGCCGGGCTACGACCCGCGTGAACTCTTCGTCGATCCGGCGTTCCGCTTTCCGAAGCTCGCGATCGGCTCGCGTCTGATCCGTCGCAAGCTCGGATTCCGAACGCTTCTCGACGTCATTCCGACCGACGCATCGCTCGTCCGCGGATCACATGGCCGTGTCGATCAAGGACTCGGTTGGGACGCGGTGCTCGTCGCGGATGCGGCGGGGAACATCGACGACGATGCGGACGGACGTGTCCCATGCACGGTCGTCAGGGATCTCGCGATGGCGACC
>CAYZSH010000084.1:8502-10669 GCA_964481025.1 uncultured Isosphaeraceae bacterium | reverse complement strand
GTCCAGGGACTCGTGCCCGGCCGTGGCGTCGCGTTGATCGACGGCCGGGTCCGCCGCATCGGGGAGTCGTTCCCCGCCACCGTCGATGGAACGACGGTCAGGCTCGTCGCGGTGGAGCAGTCCATGGTGGTCGTCGAGTGCGGCGGCCTCGAGTTCGACATCCGACTGGACGGTGGGGGCACCGATTCCGTCGTCATCCGCCCGCAGGGCGAGGAGCTGAATCAGCCATGAATCGAGTCATGAATCTCCGCGGACATCGGCGTTTCATCGCCTCGCTCGGAATCGCCGGCATGATGGCGCTTCCGGCTGTGGCACAGGACGAGAACGCCGCGGGCGGCTTCGATCCGGCCAATGAGATCCTCGACCTCTCCGGCATCGAGGTGGACGACTTCGACACCTTCAACATCCAGGTGCAGGACACCGACCTCGCTCAGGTGCTGCAGATGCTCGCGCTGCAGAGCGAGCGGAACGTCATCGCCAGCCGCAACGTCTCGGCGGTCATCAGTGCGAACCTCTTCGACGTGACGTTCTACGAGGCGCTCGACGCCATCCTCAAGCCCAACGGCTTCCGCTGGGTCGAGGAAGGCAAGTTCATCTATGTCTACACGCAGGAGGAGTTCGCCCGCATGGAGGCCCTCGATCGCAAGACCGAGAGCCGCATGTTCGAGCTCGAACACCTCTCCGCCAAGGACGCCAGCGAATTCGCCACGCCGCTGCTCTCCGATCGCGGAAAGCTCAGCTTCATCGGCGAGGTCTCCGGCGGCATCGAGCAGGACCTCGGCGCCATGGGCGGCGACGGCTGGGCGAAGTCGGCGATCCTCGTGGTCAACGACTATCCCGATCGACTCGAACGCATCTCCGAACTGCTCTCCGAGATCGACACTGCGCCGAAGCAGGTCGTGGTCGACGCGACGATCGCCAGCGTCAAGGTGACCGAAGAGGATGCCTTCGGCGTCGACTTCGCCCTGATCGGCAACCTCGACATCACCAAGCTCGTCTCGCCGCTCGGTCCGGTGCAGGACCTCATCCGCGGCAACGTCGAGCCGCCCGCGGGCGTCGGCCCCGGCGTCCCGACCCCGGTCTATGCGGGCGCCGACGGTCCGGTCTACGGTGGTTCCGCCACCCCCGGCAACGTCTCCAGCGGCAAGGCGAACATGAAGCTCGGTCTGGTGGCCGGCGACGCCGCGGTCTTCATCCGCGCTCTCGACACCGTCACCGACACCATGGTGCTGGCGCGTCCGCGCCTCATGGCCCTCAACCGTCAGCGGGCCCAGGTCCTCGTCGGACAGCGGGTGGCGTATCTCTCGACCACCGCGACCGACACGACCACCACGCAGACCGTGCAGTACCTCGACACCGGTGTGAAGCTCATGCTTCGTCCGTTCATCTCGAAGGACGACTCGATCCGCATGGAGCTCTACCCGAGCGTCTCGAGCTACGAGCTTCGTCCGGTGACCACCGGCGGCATCGAAGGCTCGATCGTGGTGCCCGACGAGTTCACCAACGAGATCTCGACGAACGTCAAGGTCAAGAACGGTCAGACCCTGGTGCTCGGCGGGCTCTTCCAGGAGGACACGACCGTCACCAACAGCCAGGTGCCGTTCCTCGGCGACATCCCGCTGCTCGGGGCCGCGTTCAGCGGTCACGACAACACGGTCAACCGCCGCGAGATCATCTTCCTGATCACGCCGAACATCGTCGAGGACGAGCTCATCGAGGAGAGCGGCCGACAGGGCACCGCCTTCGTCAACAGCCTCCGGGCCGGCATGCGTGAAGGTCTGCTTCCGTTCAGCCGCGAGAAGATGAGTTCGCAGCACAACCAGGACGCCTTCGAGGCCGCCAGTGCCGGCGACACCGAACTCGCGCTCTACCACCTCGACAACTCGCTTCGTCTCAACCCGGCCCAGCCCGAGGTGCGGCGCATGCGTGCGAAGCTGACCGGTCAGACCGACGGCGGCTTCTACGACTACGACATGTTCAACCGCGTCATGCAGGGCATGCACGAGGACCACGCGGATCTCAAGGCCGAGGAGGCCCGGCTCGACGCCGACGTCGATCCGCTCGCGCCGGCCTCCGAGCCGGTGCAGACCGCGGCGAGCAGCTCGGAGGAGCGATTCGTCGAGGCGCTGGTCGATGATCTCGACATGCCCGCGGTCGAGGAGACCGT
>CAYZSH010000084.1:0-8402 GCA_964481025.1 uncultured Isosphaeraceae bacterium | reverse complement strand
GCGGTCGAGGAGACCGTCGAGGTCGCCGACGCGACCGAGGTCGAGGAATCGTCGATCGACATCGAGGCGCTCGAGGAGGCGATCTTCCTCGTCGAGGCCGAGCCGATGACCGTGGACGAGGCCTTCGGTGGTGACACCGAGGTCGGCGAGGTCGCCTTCGAGACCGAGGAGTCCGTCGCGACCGAGTCCGAGTCCATCACCGGGACCGTGGTCGCCGAGGCGACGATCGAGGAGACCTACGACGACGACTGCGTGGTCGAGCCCATGACCACCGACAACGCCCTCGCCATCGTCGCCGACTCGCAGCGACGTCTGGTCAGCGGGCCCCGCAGCAGCGCGTGGGGTCGTCTGTGGTGGCTCGCTCGGATCGCGGGCGATCAGGCTCGTGCCTTCGCGCTTCGTGATGCGGACTCGACGACCACGGGCACCTCGGGTGACTCCGCGATCGCGACCGTCAACGAAGAGGACTGATTCGTTCACGCCGCGGCGGGGCTCCGGTCACGGGCCGGAGCTTCGCCGCTCACGACCTCATCCCATTCCCGGCCCGGCGATCGCCGGGCCGTCTCTCCGGACCGACACGTCATGAAGCACCGCACCACCAGTCCCCGGCGCATCGAGCGAACCCTTCTCACCCTCGGCCGCGGCGTCGCCCTGCTGGGTCTCACTGCGAGCCTGGCGACGGTCGGCTGCAGCGGACCGACCAAGAGGGGGCAGGAGGCTCGAAACCTCGCCAACGAGAAGTTCGACATGGTCCGAAGCCGGGTGGACTACGACCAGGCCGATCAGGCGTTCCGCTCGGGCAACTTCGTGAAGGCGAAGCAGCATCTGGAGGCCGCGATCGACAAGTCGGACAAGCAGGCCGACTACTGGGTGCTGCTCGGCCGCGTGTATCTCGAGACCGCGAGTCTTCAGGACGCGATCGCGTGCTTCGACAAGGCCAGCGAGCTCGACGAGAAGAACGCCGACGCCCGGTACTTCCAGGGCATCGTCGCGGAGCGACGCGACCGTCCGCTCGACGCGGTCGAGAACTATCTCGCCGCGTTGGAGATCGCGCCGGACAACGCGCGGATGCTCGTGGCGGCGGTCGACGTGCTGATCGGCGCCGGCATGACCGAGGAGGCCGAGCGGACCCTGCGCGAGCACCGCGAAGGCTTCGAGGACGATGCGGCGGTGCTTCACCTGTCGGGGCGGCTGGCGATGATGAGCAAGTCGTGGTCGCGGGCGGCCGACGAGCTCACCCAGTCGGTCCTCCTCGACGACTCCGACCGTTGGGTGATGGAGGATCTCGCCCGTGCCCAGATCGGCGCGGGGCGCACCGAGGACTGTCTTGCGACGATCCGTCGCATTCAGGACCTCTCGAACGTCGCCAGTGACGACCTCGAGCTCCTGCGGCTTCGCGCCCGCTGTCTCGCCGAAGGCGGACGCACCCGCGAGGCCCGCCAGGCCATGCTCGATCTCGTGAATCTTCATCCCGAGGACGTGCAGGGTTGGATCGACTTCGGTCTGGTCTGCTGCGAGGTCGGCGACCATCGTCGCGTGGCCCGCTCGGGCCAGCGGCTGGTGGTGCTCGCGCCGAATCGCTTCGAGGGCTACTTCCTGCTCGGTCAGGCCGCGCTCAAGAACCGCGACTACGACTCGGCCGTCAAGCTCTTCGCCCGCGCGGTGGAACTGGCCCCGGAGCGTGACGAGCCGCAGCTCGCGCTCGGCATGACGCACGAACTCCGGGGCGAGTACGGCGCCGCCTATCGCGCCTTCGCACGGGTCGCCGAGCGACACCCCGAAGACACCCGGGTGCGCGGACTGCTCACCAACGTGAGCGAGTCGTTCAACGACTGATCGGCCACGCTCGGGATCCAGGGAGGGCGCGACATGGCGGATCCTGCACTTCTCGCAGGAATTCTCGGATTCGCCGGGGGCGGTGCGATCGCGGCGGTCGTCGCGCTCAAGTGGCAGGCTCGGCGACTGGCCCGGGCGTGCGAACTGGCGCTCGACGACGCGACCGATCCGGCCGTGCTTCCGGTCGGGATCGCGGGCCTCGTCGCGGATCGGCGCCTCACGGTCCAGAACACCCGACGGGACGCGTCGCTCGGGGCGAGAATCGCGGAGGAACGCTCGCTGCGTTTCGCGCGGATGCTCGACGCCCTCGAGGACGCGGTGATCGTGCTCGACTCGACCGGCGAGGTGCTCGAGCGGAACCAGGTGGCCCGCACGCTGGAGATCGACGGCGAGCGCCGTGATCCACGCCGTCTCGACTCGACGATTCCGTCGCCTCCGGCGGTGCGGGAGATTCTCGATCTGGCCAGGGGCCTCCGAGACGCGGACCCCTCCGCGGTCCGGCGAACGACGTTCCGTCTGGTGCGCGACGTTTCCGGTGACGGCGAGGAGCGTGATTTCGAGGCGTCCATCCGACGGATCGACGACACCGGACGATGCGTGGTCGTGCTCCACGAGACGACCCGCGAGCGTGAGAACGCGCGGGTCCGCAGCGAGTTCGTGGCGCAGGCCAGCCACGAGCTGCGAACACCGCTGAGTTCCATCCGCGCCACGCTGGAGATGCTGGAGGAGGGCGAGCTGGACGACCCCGAGGTGCAGTCCGAGATGCTCGCGATCGCCAGCGAGGAGGCCGATCGACTGGCGCGGCTCGTGGACGACATGCTCGACATCAGCCGGATCGAGGCGGGGGTCGCCCGTCCGACGATCGAACGCGTCGATCTGGGCGTGCTGGCCGTCGAGGTGGTCGAGGGGCTGCAGGCAGCCGCCGAGCGACGGGACCTGCGACTCGAGGTGCGGGTCGAGAGCGACGGACTCGTCGTCGAGGGTGATCGGGCGATGCTCGCGACCGTGATCGGGAACCTCGTGGGGAACGCCGTGAAGTACGTCCCGGAAGGGGAGCGGATCGCGGTCGATGTCGCGGCCGAGGACCTCACCCGTTCGGTGGTGCTGACGGTCACCGACACCGGGCTGGGCATCCCGCCCGAAGACCTGCCCCGGATCTTCGAGAAGTTTTATCGGGTCCGCCGGTACGAACGACGGGCCCGGGGAACCGGTCTCGGACTGGATCTTTGTCGAAACATCATCGAGCAGGTTCACCGGGGCCGCATCGGGGTCGATTCCACATTGGGTGAAGGCGCCCGCTTCTGGTTCGGCGTGCCCGCCTCGCACGCGTCATCGGTGGCAGCATGATGGAAGACTCGACCCCTCAGCCCAAGACGACGATTCTGGTCGTGGACGACGAGGCGCACATCGTCCGCGTCGTCGGATTCAAACTGCGCGCGGCGGGCTTCGAGGTGATCGAGGCGTTCGACGGCGAGGAGGCCTGGTCGCATCTCCGCAGCCGGCACATCGATCTCGTGCTCACGGATCAGCAGATGCCAGTTCTCGACGGGATCGGACTGGCTCGACGGATCGCCGGTGACCAACGACTCGCCGGCGTGCCGGTGGTGATGCTCACCGCCCGCGGCTTCCGGCTCGACCCCGAGGAGTTCGCGGGTTCGGGCATCGTGGAGATGCTCGACAAGCCGTTCTCGCCCCGCGTCCTGCTGGAGCGGGTCCGTGCGAATCTCGATCAGGCGACGTCGCGCCGGGAGGCCGCATGACGCCCGCGGTCATCCGAGGAACCGCCGTCGACCTGCTGATCGCCGGCGAGATCGCCGGGGTGGGCGCGGTCTGGGTCCCCGTCGATGACGAGGGACCGCGCTGGCCGGTGATCGACGATCCGATCGCGTCGTGGCGGCAGGCTCTGATCGCCGGTTCCGCGCCGATCCGCGTGGCGCTCGAACGACGACTGGATGAGGTGATGGCGGGGACCGGTTGTGTCGTCGAGCTCATGCCCGGCGTGGCCGCGATCGGAAGCGTCATCCCCGATCGTGAACATCCGTCCAATGGCGTGGCCATCCTGCCGACCGCGGAACTCGTGAACGAAGGTTCGCTGTCGATGCTCTGCAGCGCCGCCCGACTCGACGAGACGCTCATCCGCAGCCTGGCCGCCGAGGCCACGCTGCCGCCGCGCGGCGGTCTGCCGTCGCTCTCGGTGCTGGTGAGGCGGCTTCATCGCGCGGCCATCGATCGCATGCGCGAACGGGAGTCGCAGCAGTCCGTGGACCGGCGTCTGGCCGAGAGCTACGAGGAGCTGCACCTGCTCAACTCGCTCATCGACGGGCTGGTGCTCGGCGGTGACGCGGACGACTTCCTCCGGACCGCGTGCGCCGAACTCGCGGCGACCGCCGGTTACGGATGGATCGCGGTGCTGGTGGACGAGCCCGGCGGCGTCGTCTCCGACGAACTCGTGCTGCACGGCGACGGCGCACCGACGCGGTCGCGGCTGCGGTCGCTCGCGACCGACGCGGGCGAGGCGATCGTGACCGCGATCGACACCAGCGACGACGGCGAGATCGGCGTCGCCGCCATCCGTGGCGGCGGACGTTCGATCGGGACCCTGCTCGCCGGAGGTCGCGGCGGCGAACCGATGTCGAGCGTCGAACTCACGCTGCTCGCGTCGGCGGCCGGACATCTCGGCGTGTTTCTGCGGAACGCGATGCTCTATGCCGACCTCGATGCGATGTTCCTCGGAACGTTGCAGGCGATGGTCGCCGCGATCGACGCCAAGGATCCGTACACCCGGGGCCACTCGCAGCGGGTCGCGGAACTCAGTCGCGATCTCGCGGCGGCGATCGGACTTCCCGACTCCTTCGTCCGCACGGCGCATCTGGCCGGAC
Source organism: uncultured Isosphaeraceae bacterium (assembly GCA_964481025.1). Classification (GTDB taxonomy): domain Bacteria; phylum Planctomycetota; class Phycisphaerae; order Phycisphaerales; family SM1A02. The sequence continues at coordinate 3,687 of CAYZSH010000084.1, read as the reverse complement.
TCGTGCACGACATCGGGAAGATCGGCGTCCCCGAGTCGGTGCTCCGCAAGGCCGGACGCCTGACCGACGACGAGTTCGCGCTGATCAGGCAGCACCCGCAGACCGGCTATCGAATCCTCAAGGACATCCCGCAGATCCGCGATCTGCTGCCCGGCGTGCTCTGTCACCACGAGGCGTGGGACGGAAGCGGCTATCCCGCGGGACTCGAGGCCCGCGAGATTCCGCTGCTCGCCAGGATCGTGGCGATCTGCGACAGCTTCGACGCGATGAGCTCCAATCGGACGTATCGCGACGCGCGACCTCGCGAGCAGGTGTTCGCGGAGATCCGTCGATGCGCCGGCGTGAAGTACGACCCGGACATCGTCCCGGTGTTCCTCGGGATGAACTTCGCGGCGTACGACCGTCTGCTCGAGCGGGACGCACGCGATCTCGAGGATGAGTCCGGAGGTGGCGAGTGAACCTCCGATTCGAGGAGCACGGAAGCCTCTGCGTGGTCGAGGTCCGCGGCGAACTCATCGGCGATTCCGTCGATGCGTTCACGCGCGGATGTCTCGAGCGGCTCGAGGCGGGGGCCCGCCGGTTCATCGTGGATCTCGCGGAGGTCGTGCTGGTGGACTCGCGCGGACTCGAGGCCATGCTCGATCTTGCGGACGAGGCGACCGCACGTCGCGGCCGCTGCGTGCTGGCGGCTCCGGAAGCAGGCGTGCGTTCCATCCTCGAGATCACCCGACTTCACGAGCGGATCGAGATCCACGCCGCGGTCGATGCCGCGGCCCGCGTGCTGCACTGAAGAGACCATCAGGGAGAAGACCACCGGTGTCCATCGACGCGTCCACGAATGCCGCTCCGTCCGCCGGCCCCGCTTCGGGCTGGCGCGATGCGGCGCCGCTGGGTGAGACGCTGGTCGCCCGAGGGCGGATCTCGCGACGCGACCTCGAGGACGCGCTTCGGGCGCAGCAGGAGCAGCACGACCATCGTCTGCTCGGCGAGATCCTGATCGAGCGTGGACTGGTCGGCGAAGTGGACGTGGCCGAGGCGATCGCCGCGGGATGCGGGATTCCGTTCGCCCGCGATCTCGCCCGCATCGCCGATCCGACGGTGGTGGAGATCCTGCCCCGCGACTTCGTGCGGCAGCATCGGGTGCTTCCGTTGTTCCTGGTGCGCGGCGTCCTGACCGTCGCCGCGGCCGAACCGTCGAATCTGTATCTCTTCGAGGAGATCCGACGTCGCACCGGGCATCGCGTGCAGGTGGCGGCCGCGGCCGCGAGCGAGGTCGTCTCCGCGATCGAGAGCTGGCTTCCGGCCGCGAACGTCTTCGTCATCGACGATCTCGACGACGGCGTCGAGGCCGATCTCACCGTGCTCGAACGACAGGTCGCCGAGCTCACCGATCTCGCGGAGATCGCGGGGCGGGGACCGGTCGTGCGACTCGTCAACCGGCTCGTGCACGACGCGGTCGAGGAGGGGGCGAGCGACATCCACATCGAGCCGGGTGACCGCACGCTTCGCGTCCGCTTCCGGATCGACGGTGTGCTTCACGAGCGCATCCGACCTCCGCATCGCATGGGCCCGGCGATCACCAGTCGCGTCAAGATCATGGCCGACCTCGACATCGCCGAGCGGCGACTCCCGCAGGACGGCGACATCCACGTCCTCGTCGAGGGCCGGCGGGTCGATCTTCGCGTCTCGACCATGCCGGGTCGCCACGGCGAGAAGGCCGTGATCCGCATCATCGACAGCAAGGGGGCGATCGCGTCGCCCGAGCGTCTCGGCATGACGACCGAGCTTCGTTCCGCGTGGACGAATCTGCTCGCGGTGCCGCACGGCATCGTGCTGGTGACCGGCCCGACCGGAAGCGGCAAGAGCACCACGCTCTATTCGGCGCTCGGCTCGATGGACTCGGAGCTCCGCAATCTCTCGACCATCGAGGATCCCGTGGAGGCGGTCCTCCCCGGCGTCAACCAGTTCCAGGTGAACGATCGAACCGGATTCACGTTCGCGTCGGCGCTCCGCTCGATGCTGCGTCAGGATCCCGACGTCGTCATGGTCGGCGAGATTCGAGACGAGGAGACGGCGACCATCGCCGCGCAGGCGGCGTTGACCGGCCATCTCGTGCTGAGCTCGCTGCACACCAACGATGCGTGCGGCGCGCCGGTCCGGCTGGTGCATCTCGGGGTCGAGCCGTTCCTCGTGGGCACGGTGCTCCGCGGGGCGCTCGCCCAGCGACTGGTGCGGCGGATCTGCCCGCAGTGTCGACAGGTGGTCGAGGTCGAGGATGCGGTGCGCCGCATGGTCGAGTCGGTCGCGCCGGTCGAGCGATTCCATGCGGGCGTCGGCTGTCAGCGGTGCCGCGGAACGGGCTTCAGCGGTCGGGTCGGCGTCTTCGAACTGCTGGTGCCCGAGGACGCGGTCGCCGACGCGATCGCCGCGGGGCTGCCGCATCGCGAGATCCGACGCGTCGCCGAGACCGAGGGCTTCGAGTCGATGCGGCGGGACGGCCTTCGCAAGGTCGCCGAGGGCATCACGACCGTCGAGGAGGTGCTGGCGGCGACCGCCGGCTGAGCGCATGGCCGAGACCGCGACCTGGAGCTGGGAGGCGAGGGACGTCGGCGGACGGTTGGTCCGCGGGACGCTCGCTGCCGCCTCGGCTTCGGAGGTCGCGGCGCGACTGCGGGCCGAGGGTCGCGTGGTGCTCGGCATCGAGCGGGCGATCAGCGGTGCGTCGAACCACGCGACACCGGCGGTGCGATCGCGTGGACGTCGCGTCCGCCCGGTGATGGTCGCTGGCGTCTTCCGGCGACTGTCCGTCATGGTCGAGTCGGGCGTGCCGCTGGTCGAGGCGCTCGAGATCGAGTCCGCGGATGCGGGTCGCGAAGGCCCGGGCGCGGAACTCGCGGAGATCCGGCAGGAGGTCGAGGGTGGAGCGCCCTTCAGCGAGGCGCTGGCACGCCATCCCCGGCTGTTCCCCTCGATCGCGATCGGGCTCGTGCGGGCGGCCGAGGAGGTCGGCGACATGTCCGGCATGCTCGAACGACTCTCCGACTGGATGCAGCGAGAGGACCGACTCCGACGTCAGGTGCGGACCGCCCTCGCGTATCCGATGCTGCTCGCATCTGTCGGCACCATCGTGACGCTGCTGATCGTGACGCTGGTGATGCCGCGGTTCGAGGCGATCTACGCGCAGAAGCAGACCGCGCTGCCGCCGCTCACCGAGGCGGTGCTCGGGGTGGGACGTTTCCTGACCCAGGGCTGGCCGGTGTGGGTGCCCGCACTGGTCGCGGTGGTCGTGGGTGGACTGGGACTCCTGAAGACCACCGCGGGCCGCACGCTCGTCGAGCGGTTCCGGTTCGATTTCCCGCTCGTGCGGAGCATCACGCGTCCCGCGGATCTGGCGCGGGCGACCCGGACGCTCGCGGTCCTGCTCGCTTCGGGCGTCCCGATCCTCGACGCGATCGGCATCTGCCGGGCACTCTCGCCGTGGCGGCGCTGGTCGAGGTTCTGGGACGGCATCGAAACCTCGGTGCGTGACGGTCGGGGACTGTCCGAGAAGTTCCACAGCGAAGGTCTCGTTCCAAGCTCGGCGCGGGCGATGGTCTCCGCGGGCGAGCGGGCGGGCCGCCTGCCCGCCGTCCTGCATCGCGTGGCCGACGCGGCGGACGAGGATCTCGAGATCGCGGTCAAGCGGGT
>CAYZSH010000083.1:0-10724 GCA_964481025.1 uncultured Isosphaeraceae bacterium | reverse complement strand
CGCTTTCGTGATCTGTTTGATCGCTCGGAATGGACCTTCGGGCCACTCCTTGCTTTCGTGGTCTCGGTCGGCGCAGCGTGGCTTCTCGCTTCGCTCGAAGCGACGGCTGCGCAGGTATGGTCGGGTGCTGATGTTCCAGGCGGATGCGCAGGCCTTCGCTTCTACCGCGACTCCATCTCCTCACGCAGCACGCCGAGTCGATCCTCGAGTTCTGCGCGGACCTCGCTGTAGGTCGGGTCGTCGCCGAGGTTCGTCATCTCGTCCGGATCCGCCACGAGGTCGTAGAGCTCCCAGGCCCCCGGTCCCGCCGGACCGTCGCCGTCGGGATCGACTTCGGGGAACCAGATCAGCTTCCATCGCTCGGTCTTGATGCCGTCGTGCTCGGGCACGGTGTGCGGGCCGCGGGCCTCGTAGAAGTGGTAGTAGACGCCGTCCCGCCAGTCCTCGGGCGTCGTCGTCGCACCCGTGTCCAGGAACGTCGCGAGACTCCGACCCTGCATCCGCTCGGGGATCTCGACCCCGGCGAGGTCGAGCACGGTCGGGGCGAAGTCGATGTTCTGGGCGAGGATGTCGGTCGTGGTGCCCGGGGCGATGTGGCCGGGCCAGCGGAGGATGAACGGCGTGCGGAAACTCTCCTCGTACATCCACCGCTTGTCGTACCAACCGTGCTCGCCGAGGTACCAGCCCTGATCGCTGGTGTAGACGACGATCGTGTCGTCGGCGATGCCGAGTTCGTCGATCTCCTCCAGAATCCGCCCGACGCCATCGTCCACCGCCTGAATGCAGGCGAGGTAGTCCTTGGCGTACCGCTGGTACTTCTCGCGCACGAGGTCGTCGCCGCTCAGTTCGCCCGACGCGACGGCCGCCTGATACGCCTCGACCCCGGGGCCGTAGTGCAGGTCCCAGATCTTCTTCTGGCCCGCGTCGAGCTCCCATGGTGACTTGAGCTTGAGATCCTCGGCGTCGAGGTGCCGGGCGACCGTCATCTCCTGCATCGCACTCGCGGGGCCACGGCCGGACCAGTCATCGAGCAGGGTCGGCGGTTCGGGGATCCGGACATGGTCGAAGAGGTGGTAGTGCCGCGGGGCGGGTGCCCAGCGGCGATGCGGGGCCTTGTGCTGGATGCAGACCGCGAAGGGGCGGCCGTCGGCCTTGCTCTCGTCGGCGAACCGACGCAGGGCATCGAGCCCGGTCTCCGTGATGATGTCCGTCGTGTAGCCGTGGACTCGGGTCTTGCCCGCCGGCGTGATCAGCTGGGGGTTGTAGTAGGGGCCCTGTCCGACCAGCACCGAGTAGTCGTCGAAACCGACCGGGTCGGTCCCGAGATGCCACTTGCCGTAGACCGCGGTGCGGTATCCGGCCTTCTGAAGAAGCGCGGGCCAGGTCGGCTGCGATCCGTCGAAGCGATCCCCGTTCTGGCGGAACCCGTGGCGGGCACTGACGCAGCCGGTCAGAAACGCCGCCCGGCTCGGGCCGCAGAGGGCGTTCTCGACGTGGAACTGGTCGAATCGGGCCCCCTCGGCGGCGAGGCGGTCGATGGCGGGAGTCTGGTTCACTCGGACGCCGTCCGGGCGGCCGTAGGCGCTGACGGCCTGCCAGCCGTGGTCGTCGCTCATGATGAAGACGATGTTCGGGCGGCGGGCGTCGTCTGCCGTGGGGGCTCCGGGATCGGCCTGCGGCGTGGCCAGGGCCGAGGCGGTCATGGCGAGGGCGAGGGGAAGGACGGCGAGATGGGGCGTTCGTCGCATGGCGGATCTCCGGTTTGCGGTCAGGCTACCCCTCAAGGCCTCGGTGGGTCCCTCCGATCCGCGATTCCGCTGCCGTTTCGGAGCCTTCTCGACCGATGATCGGGGTTCGAGGGTTGTCCCCGGCATCGAGCCGGGCTTCGATCCCGGGTTTCCGACCGATCCTCCACGACGTCCCAGAGAGCACGCATGACCTCCCATCCCGGCCCTGCCCAGCCGTTGCACCACGACCCCGCCGACATCACCGCCGACACCATCGCGGAGGGGCTGCTCAACCACCTCGCCGTCGAGAGTGCCCAGCGGCTCTACGAGGCCTCGGACCGCGATCGGTTCTTCGCCCTCGCCAGCGAGGTGCGGGAAGTCCTCATGAAGCGGTGGCTCGACACCCGGGACCGCTATCGGCAGGTCCGCAGCAAGCGGATCTGCTTCCTCTCGATCGAGTTCCTGCTCGGCCGGGCGATGCGGAACAACGTCCTGAACCTCCGGCTGGAGCCTCGCGTCCGCGCCGCCCTCGACCGCTACGGGATCGCGCTCGAGACGCTCGAGTCGCACGAGCATGACGCCGGTCTCGGCAACGGCGGCCTCGGCCGTCTCGCCGCGTGCTTCCTCGATTCGATGACGACGCTCTCGCTGCCCGCGGTCGGCTACACGCTCCGCTACGAGTACGGCATCTTCAAGCAGGAGGTCCGCGACGGCTACCAGGTCGAGCGTCCCGACAACTGGATGCGGTTCGGCGATCCGTGGATGGTCCGTCGCAGTGACCTTCGCCAGTCGGTCGAGTTCGGCGACATCGGTCATGGCGGCCGCGATCAGGTCATCGGCATCCCGCACGACTATCCGGTCGCGGGCTGGGGCGGCGACACCGTTCACACGATCCGCTGCTGGTCGGCGGCGGCGCCGGATGCCATGCACCTCTCCGAGATCGCCGCCGGCGACTACGAGGCTGCGGTCTCCCGTCGCATCGAGGCCGAACGGCTCACCAAGCTGCTGTATCCCGACGATCGCACCGCCGCGGGCAAGGAACTACGTCTTCGGCAGGAGTTCTTCTTCGTCTGCTGCTCGGTCGGCGACATCATGCGTCGCTTCCTCTACGAGAACGACGACGTCTCCCGTCTGCACGAGCACGTCGCGTTGCACATCAACGACACGCACCCGGCGCTCGCGATCGCCGAGCTCATGCGTCTGCTCATGGATCGTCACGGGCTCGGCTGGGACGACGCCTGGGGCGTCACGACCCGCACCGTCGCGTACACCAACCACACGCTCATGCCCGAGGCGCTCGAGAAGTGGCCGATGCCGCTCATGGAGCGGCTGATGCCGCGGCACCTCGCGATCATCCTCGAGATCAACCGCCGGTTCCTCGAAGGGCCCGGGCGTCGTTTCGTGTCGATGCCCGATCAGATGGCGGCGGCGAGCATCGTCGAGGAGGGCGAGCCGAAGCAGATCCGAATGGCGAACCTCGCGGTGATCGGTTCGCACTCGGTGAACGGCGTCTCGCAGCTGCACGGTCAGTTGATCAAGGAACGACTCATGCCGCACTTCGCGGCGGTCTTCCCCGATCGCTTCCGCGGCATCACCAACGGCGTCACCCCGCGTCGCTGGCTGCTTCAGGCCAATCCCGATCTCGGCAAGCTCCTCCTCGACACGATCGGCGACGGCTGGATCTCGGATCTCGACCAGCTCAAGCAGCTGGAGTCGTACGCCGACGATCCCGAGTTCCGCTGCGCGTTCGCCGGAACGAAGCTCGCGGCGAAGCGTCGCTTCACGGACTGGGTCGGCGAGCACCTGCGGATCGATCTGGATCCGTCGTTCCTCTTCGACGTGCAGGTCAAGCGCATTCATGAATACAAGCGGCAGCTCCTCAACCTGCTGCACGTGTCGTGGCTCTATCGCCGGCTCAAGCAGGATCCGACCTTCCTCCCGCAGCCGCGGGCGGTCATCTTCGCGGGCAAGGCGGCTCCCGGATACGAGCGGGCGAAGGACGTCATCAAGGCCATCAACAGCGTCGCCGACGTCGTGAACGCCGACCCCGCGGTCGCCGACCGGCTCCGTGTCGTCTTCATTCCGGACTACGGCGTGACCAACGCCGAGCGGATCATCCCGGCGGCCGACCTCTCGGAGCAGATCTCGCTGGCGGGCACCGAAGCGAGTGGCACCGGAAACATGAAGTTCTGCCTCAACGGGGCGCTCACGATCGGCACCCGTGACGGTGCGAACATCGAGATCTCCGAGGAGGTCGGCGAGGAGCACATGTTCCTCTTCGGTCTCTCCGCCTCCGAGGTCGCGGCCAGCCAGAGCTGGTACGACCCGAAGTGGCACCTCGACCATGAACCGCGGGTCCGGTCCGCGGTCGACTTCCTGCTCGGCGAGACCTTCGCCTGGAAGGACCCCGGCGTCTTCTCGCGGCTCGAGTCGATGCTCGTCGCCGAAGGCGATCGCTGGCGGCATCTGGCCGATCTCGGCTCGTACATGGACGCGCACGACGCCGCGGCCCGTCGCTTCGGGCAGCCTGAGGCATGGTGGCGGTCCGCGGTCCTCAACACCGCCCGGGGTGGTCGGTTCTCGAGCGATCGCGCGATCCGCGAGTATGCCGAGCAGATCTGGCGGGTGCGACCGGTCGAGACGCGGGCGGAAACGGCGGGAGATCCGCTTGGCCGATGACGATCGCGCGGCGAGCGCCCCGCACGGGGTCGTCGATGCGCATCTGCATCTCTGGGATCCCAAGCGTCTCGCCATCGGGTGGCTCGCGAGCGGGGCTGACGCCCCGCGACTCGACCGACCGATCGAGCACGACGACTACGCCACCGCCGCCCGGCCCCTCGGGGTCGAGGCGGCGGTGATCGTCGAAGCGGCGGTCGATGACGAGGCGATCGACGACGAAGTGACGTGGATGTGCGAACACGTCGCAGGCGACGGACTGGTGGTGGCGGGGGTCGCCGGCTGGCGGCCTGCGGGTGACGCGGGACGCGTCGAGGCCTGGCTCGAGCGACTCGCGGCGACCGCGGGCATCGTCGGGGTTCGCGAGGTGCTGCATCCCGGCGGGTTCGATGCGGCGGCGCCTGCCGATCCGACACGGATCGCGTCCGCCCGGCGAGCGGGCGAATGTGGATTGGTCGTCGACCTCTGCGCCCGGCCGGATCAACTGCGGGCGGTCGAGACGCTCGTGGCCGCGGCGGCCGAGACCACGTTCGTGCTCGATCATCTCGGGCGACCGAGGTCGGGTGCGCCCCTCGATCCCGAGTGGCGAGCATCGATCGATCGGATCGCGGCGTTCCCGAATGTGGCCGTCAAGATCAGCGCCCTGATCGAGTGTGCGGAGAACGCCGCGTGGACCGCCGAGGGCTTCCGGCCGTTCGTGCAGTCCGTCCTCGCCGCCTTCGGGCCGGATCGGGCGATGTGGGGGAGCAACTGGCCGATGTGCGTGGATGACGCGACGGGGCTCGCCGATTGGCTGGCGGCGACCCGGTTCGGCGTGCTGGAACTGAGCGAGGGCGGGCAGGCGGCGATCTTCGCCGGCACCGCACGGCGGATCTACGGGCTTGCCGCGGATTGACGAGGGCGGCGTCCGAGCGGCACACTGCACCCTCGGTACGAGCGAGACGAGAGGCGGGACGATCGAGGTTCCCGCGCCACGATCATGGAGGATCACGTGGGTCACTCTCTGGATGAAGACTGGAGCATCGTCGCCGCCGCGCTCGCGGGCGACGGTGATGGCTTGGACCGTCCGACGACGGTCGATGCGTTTCTCCGGCTGCTCGAGGACTGGATTCGCCACCAGATCGTCATCGGACCGCCATCCGATCCGAGCCGGTGCCGGATTCGTCCGAGGTTTCGGCTGCTCCACGATGTCTTCAACGCGTTCGACTTCATCGGTGAGATGCTTCTGGAACGGCGGGCGCAGTTCGTCGCGGGCACGTTTCGTGGATCCGAGTTCGGTGAGCTCGAGCGCCAGGAGGGGCTTGCGAGGATCGCGTCCGCCTCGTTGCTCGAGCGACGAATGTTCACCTATCTGCGGCGCGAGGCATCGCACGGCATGGTGGGCATGCCCGAGAAGGAGCGTCGGGTCGGCTCGCTCGATGCGGGTGAGAACGGGTCGTTCGGAGACGGGATCGGCGCGGCGTCGAGCGATCGGGATGGGACGGGCCGGGACTTCGGGCTGCTCGAGGCGCTCGCCGGCGGGCGGCCGGTGCTCGTCCTCGATCTTTCGGCGGTGACGTCGTCGGCCATCGTCGGGACCGCGGGCCTGCAGCTCTGGCGTCGACTCGACGCCGATGCCGCATCCAGTGCGGAGGCGAGGTCGGTCGCCGTCTCCTCGCTGAGCGGCGCCGAGCCGGATCTCGAGGCGGCGCACGACGCGGCGATGGCGCGACACGATGCGCGGATCGCCGAACTTCGGGAGCGTCGACTCCGGCATCCCGGCATGGAGATTCGGACCGCGGAGAACATCGAACGTCAGATCAACGAGACGCTCGCGGCCACGCTTCTTTGGCCGTTGCTCGGCGCCACGGTGACGGAACTCTTCGGCCTTCCGAGTGTGAACGCGGGCGAGCAACGGATCTCGAAGTACCGCAAGGCGCTTCCGTCGCTGCTTCCCGCGCTGGTGGCGCTCGCCAACGAGGCGTTCGGTGCCGAGACGGATGACGCGGGAGAGGCGTCGTGACCGCGTCCGCCGGGATTCACCCGTCGATCGAGGCGCTGCTCGCGGCGGAACCGACGCTCGAGGAGACCATCACCTCCATGCTCGAACGGCCGATGCGATTCATCGCAAGACGCCATCGCGACGAGCATGTGCGAAAGCACGTCCTCGCGGGGCGGAACGAGCGGTGGCAGGATCTGTTGAGTCCGACCCTGCTCTCGCAGGTCCGCAATGGCGATGGCGGTGACGTCACCTTCGACGGGCTGGCCCGGGCCTACGTGCGGGTGCTGGCCGAGGCCTTCGAGGAGGCGGTGCAGGCCGGGGCCCGCGTGGTGCGGCTCGTGCGGTTCGAGGTGCTCCCGCCGACCGAGCCGGGGCAGGTCATCGGGGGCTACCGGGCGGACCTTCGCACCCTCACCGCGTGGTGCCCGGTTCGGCGTCTGAGAATTGTCGCGGGATTTCCGGTCAGCGAGCCCGGGGTCGCCGCGTATCGGCTCCTGAGCGGCTACCGATCGGACCTTCGGGGTTCTGCGGGCTGCTTCGATCGGACGGTTCTTCGACGACTCGCCGATCGGACCGGGCGGAGCCAGGAACGGCTCCTGGACCCCCTTCCCGACGCGGATCGACTCCCCGCCGCGTCAGGTGTGCACGGATGACCGCCATGCCGACAGATCCAGATCGTCTCGACCAGCTCCGTGCCAGCGTGCAGGACGCCGCCTCGAAGTTTCCCGACCTCGCCGCAGCCGCGAAGGCCGATCCCGAATCGCGACGCCTGGAGTTCACCGCGTGGTGGCTGCGTGCGTCCCGACTGACGGCCCTCGGCGACGACGAGCCGTTCCGAACCTGGCCCGCCCGGGCCGGGCAGCTCGAGATCGACGCGGTCGAAGCGCTCCGGGAGGCGGCGGCCGCCGGGGTGGCCGTGCTCGGCGATGGCGCCGGTGAACCGCTCGCCGAGGCGATGATCGATGCCGAGGACGCGGCGTGTCTGCGGGAGGCCGAGGCTCGCTGCACCGGGCTGCTTCCGGAGCTGGCACCGGTCATCGATGCGTGGCTGCTGGCCGCGTCCGCCGCGATCCTCGACCCCGACGCCGCGGAGATCGTGCGCGAGCATGCGGCGGCGTGGCCGGTTCCGGATTCCATCCGGTTGCCCGCGGTGCAGACGCCGCTCTCGGACGTCGAGGTGCTGGCAGCATTCGCGATGAGCGAGCCGACCCGGGCGATGCGTCTCGCGCCCGTCTTTGAATTCGAGGAGGCGGCAGCGCTCTTCCACGACGGAAGCCCGTCGGAAGCGATGCAGGCCCGTTTCGCGGAGCGGGCCGGCGACGGCGTCACGCCGAGCGGGGCGATGATTCGCGTGCTTCCCAGACTCGATGCGTACTGGTGCGTCGCGGTCGAGATCGTCGGTGAGGCGGCGCGTCGGGTGCGGACGGTGCGACTGGGCACCTGGCCGCTGCAACGCGTCGATCCTCGGGAGCTCGGTCTCGCTGACGATGCCGAGGGCGAGCCGGTCGCGATCTTCGAAACGACGATGGCGGGGCAGCCGCTTGATCTTCGGATGCGTCTTGTCGCGTCGGACATCGGCGTGACCACCGACGATGGCGGGCGATTCCTCCTGTGACGAAGGGCCGTTCCTGAGACTCCGAGTCGAACCATCCCCGAACGATCCGCGTGCACCCCGACGTCGGAACCCGGTCTCATGACCGAGTCTGTCTCATCCTCGGGGGCTCTGCCCATCGGCGCCGTTCGCCCGTCGGTCGGCGAGGCATATGGCCTGCGTGATCTCCACGCGGTGGTCCAGCGGTTCCAGCGTTCGCGGGACGCCACCTGGCTCTCGATCGCGAGGTCGATCGCGGCCGGACTCGCCGTCGACCCGCCGATCGCCGCCGACGTCCGCCCCGAGGCGGCCGCGCGACCGTTCCCCGCGGCCACCGTCTTCCTGCTCGGCGCCACCTCGGGCGAGACTCCGGGGTGCATCGGCCACGTGTCTGCCCGGCCGGCGACGTGGACCGTCGGCGGTGCCGGACTCGGTGTCTCCGACGCCACGATCGCGGGGGGATCGGATCTCGTCGAGGCGGTGACGGCGGCGGTGATCGATTCGGTGCGACCGGTGTCTCCTGAAGCCGTCTCGCCGGAGTGCGAACTCGTCATTCCGATGCCCGGCGAAGGGGACAGTCAGGCGCTGGCGGTCGCGATCGCCGTGATGCATGCGCTGCTTCGGTGCGGCGTTCCGCCCGGGCTCGCCGCGACCGGCGGATTCGATCCGCATCGCAGGCAGTTCCGCACGGTCCCGATGGCGACCCTTCCCGCCAAGCTGGCGGCGGCCGAACGTTGGGGAGTCCGAACGCTCGTCGTCGTCGAAGGGCAGCCACTTCCCGATGTCCTGCCCGAGGGAATTCGGATCATCGAAGCGTCCCGGGATCCCGGGGCGTTGCCACTGCTCGTTCTGCGGCTCGCAGGCGAGAGCGGTGATCCCGACCGGGCTGCCATCGCCGCCTGGCAACGAGCGCTGGCGCTCTACGACCTCCGGGTCGCGAGCCGTCGTGACGAACCGATCGACTCGGTGGTCGAGGTCATCCGGCCATTCCTCGATCCGGTGGCCGGCCTGCTTGATCCTGGGGCGGTACCGATTCCGTCAGCGGTGCAGGCAGCGACGCGGACCGCGAACTGCGATCCGATCCTCGTCGGGCTCGCCGCGGACATCCGCAGCCGCGTGTTGCTGCACTCCGGCCGTTCCGTCGAGTCAGCGTGGTGGGATGCGATGGCGGTCGGACTGCGCGGACTCGGTGATCTCCCCGACGGGCTCCTTGGAGACCATCTCCTGCTGCGGCAACCGTCGCATCGGTCGGTGCTGGCGATCGATCTCGGGGACCTCGACGATCCTGATCCCGCGGATCCGACCCGGACGTCGCACCCGCACGTCGTGCTCGACGCCTCGATCGCGGATCTGCACGGACGCTGGTGCACTCGTCATCAGGCCCTGCTTGCCATCTTCGCGACGAACACTCGCTGGCGACGCCTGCTCTATCTCGCTCGCCGTGATCTCGATCGGTCGCGGTTCGATCAGGCGACGCGGGACCTGTTTCTCTGGCGCAGCCGCTGGGAGGAACTGCTCGAGGATCACGCCCGGTCGGCGCTGGGCATGGCCGACACCAGCCTTCCGCGACAGTGGAACTACGTCCTTGAACACGCGGTGACGGAGGCCTCGCTTCAGGATCCGGACGGATTCGCCGCCGGGGGCGGTGATCCTGCGGTGCGTCGCGCGATCGCGGACGCGCTGGCGGCCATCCCTGGCCTGGCTGACGATCTCCGGGCGCGACGGAGAGACATCGCCACGCGACGAGCCTTCGACGTGCGTGGCCTCCTTCAGTGGTCGTGGCTCGCCGTCGACGGATCGATCTCCGACGATCTGCGTGATCGATGTCGGGAACTGCTCTCGATCGAGGAGCCGGCCGACGCTGCGCGGGTGGCGGAGTGGTGGTGGCGGGTCCCGGAGGTGGCCGAGTCGGATCGAGCGCTGCTGCTGGCAACTCTTCGGACGTCGGTCCTCGCCCAGGTCGAGCCGGGGCCGGAGGTCGGGGCCGGCGTCGCCGGCCCGCATCCGCCGGGAATCCAGCGACTGGTCGCGCTTCGTCGAGCGGCGATCCTCGACCTCGAGAGTGTCCCGGACCCGCCGGGCACGACCTGGGTCGAGTCGGTGACGCCGCCTTCCGAGCCGGATTCGCTTCTGCGTGCGTTCGAGGACCTGCGGTCCCGTCCCGAGTTGTTGCTCGTGCGGACGCCCTACTGACGATCGCCGGCATCCGCGAGGCCGGGCCACGGCTGCTTGCCCTTCGGTGCCCGGGCGACGAGGATCTCCGCATGCCTTCCGCCCGCCCGCGACCGACTCGCCGACTCGAAGGAATCTCCCGTGAGCTCTCCGATGCGGTCTCCGTGCTCCGCTTTTCGTCACCGGTGCACACCGTCTACAACCCGCTCGAGTACGCGTGGCGACCGCATCGGAGGTATCTCGCCATGGCCCGGCGGGGGATCGATGCGCTGCTGCTCGGGATGAATCCGGGACCGTGGGGCATGGCGCAGACCGGCGTCCCCTTCGGCGAGGTCGCGGCCGTGCGCGACTTCCTCGGCATCGACGAGCAGGTCGATCGTCCCGCGGTCGAACATCCGAAGCGTCCCATCGACGGTCTCGCATGCACTCGCAGCGAAGTGAGCGGCCGACGGCTCTGGGGCTGGGTGCAGGACACCTTCGGCACGCCGGACGCATTCTTCGAACGCTTCTTCATCTGGAACGACTGTCCGCTCGCGTTCCTCGAGGACACCGGCCGCAATCGGACGCCCGACAAGCT
>CAYZSH010000082.1:851-10787 GCA_964481025.1 uncultured Isosphaeraceae bacterium | reverse complement strand
TGGACCTCGATGCGGTGCACGGAGACGGCGGGCGGCGTGGCGGTGGTCATCGGGTCGGCAGTCTAGTGGGATCGCCGCCGACCGAACGACCGCCGACCGGCGATCCACGGCCGGTCGGGGCCCGCGCGGTTCGAGTCGGAGAACGTCATCCTCCCCTACGAGACGCGGCCCCGCCGGCGAACCGGCGAGACCGCGCGAGTGGACGGACGTTGGGAAAGGGAAACGTCAGAAAAGCAGCTGGAAGTAGGCCCGGAAGACGTACATGTCGCTGCTGGGGGTGGTCCGGATGCCGAGCTCGGGGGTGACCCAGTTCGGGCTGACCTCCGAGGGGGCGAAAGTGCAGCTCGCACCGAACTTCAGGTCCTCGCCGTCGATGTACCAGGTGCCGCCGAAGGTGATCGCGGTGTACGGATCCGGGCTGGTGTAGGCGTTGTAGGCCCCGAGATTGCCGGAGTCTCCGACGACCGCGAGGGCGTTGAAGTCGCCCTGCGTCACGTCCATCCAGTCGATGCCCGCGAAGAGCTCGACCTCGGGCGTGACGTACATCGCGCCATAGAGGCTGGCGCCGAGCATCTGGATGGTGCCGACGTCGAACGTCGGGTTCGAATTCGTGCCGGGGAAGTCCTGATTGCCTGCGATCAGGTTGAAGTTCTGGATCAGGTACGACGACCCCGAGTTCACGTTGTGGTAGTAACCCGACGCGGTGATCGTCGCACCGCCGAGGTTCCACGTCAGGTCGGCGGTGAGCCCGATCCAGTCGTTGTAGTTGTTGGCCGAAACCGGGAACCCGAATGAGTTGACCGACTGGGTCAGGTTCGTCGCGGTCTGGTTGAGATAGACCTTGCTCTTCTGCCAGTGGAAGCCGGCGCCGAGCAGGAGACCCGTCTCCTCACCCGGCGGCGAGGTCATACGATCGAAGTCCGACCACGCCCCGAGGAGCTTCCACTCCGCACGGGCGCTGATGGAGATGTCGGACTGGTTCTGGAAGTACGGCGAGTTGATCGGCAGCGTGGTCGAGAGCTTGTAGGTCGCGAAGAGGTTGTCCTCGGCGCCTTCGCTCAGGGCCACCCGGGCCCGGATGTCGTCGCCCCGGTAGCCGAGTTCGATGCCCTGACTGCGACCGAGGCCGAAGTGATACGCGGTCGCGTTGCGATCGCCGGTCATCTGGTTCGCGATCGCGACCTCCCATCCAAGGTCGAACGGCAGCTTGAACTGACCGACCCGGACCGAGAAGCCGCCGCCGAGGTTCTGGGCGATCCACGCATCGAGCAGCTGCAGGCCGCCGTTCCGGGCGCCGTACTCGGGCGAGGACACGATGATCGAACCGGTGTTGGTGGTGAAGTACTCGCCACGCGTGTTCGCGAACTCGCCCATCACGCGGAAGGTGGTGTCGGTGCCGAAGACGTGGCCGGAGAAGTCGAGCCGCGTGTGCGGCATGTCCCAGCCGAATCGTCGACTGGCGTCGTCCTGGGTCTGGTACTCATTGCCGTCGGACGGCTGCCAGGGCGTTCGGATGTGCGAATACTGGTACCGGGCCTGCACCATGCCACCGACGTTCAGGCGGAATCGACCGTCGGGACTCTGCAGGAAGAAGCCGTTGTTCCAGCCGGCGGTGACGCCCGAATCGCGGAGCGAGGCACGGGTGTCCGCATCGGCGAGCACGTCGTTGACGATGCCCCGGATCTCGGTGGCACGCTGCTCGGTGAGCCAGAGTTCGCCATCGGCTGCCTCGAGCTCGCGGACCCGTCCCTGGAGGGTGTCGTTCTGCTTCTCCAGATCGGCCAGACGCTTCGCCATCGCCTCGAGGGTCAGATCGTCACCCTCGTTCGAGCCGGGGCCGCTTCCAGCAGCGAGGGCCGAACCGGTCATGAGGGCGACGGCCATCCCGGAGGTGATCGCCAGTCGCTGCCTGTCTCGCATCCTGCGCATGTGGATCCCCGATGCCTGTAGAGGCGGAAACGTCTCGGGGATATCGGCCGTCCCGTGGGGGCGACATGAACGTTCCCGGGGGATCCGTGGTGCGTTGCCGAGGAGACGTCGTGCCGGCCGGATGCGGGATCGGGATCAGTAGAGGAGCTGAAGCTGCATCCGGAGGAGCCACTGATGGCGTTGGCCGGGCTCGTCCACCCGCAGGCCGGCGCCATTTCCCACGAATGCCGTGTCCGAAAGGGACGCGAAGTCGATTCCAGCATCAGCGGAGAGCTTGATCTGCGGGCCGACGTGGAGGTTGGCCCCCAGGGTGAAGCCATTCCAGCGGCCCTGATTGGGAGCCGGCAGGGCCGGGGAATCGGCCTCCAGATACGAGTAGCGACCGAAGACCTCGAGGTCCTCCGCCACGAACCGCCCGATCTGACCGACAACGCCCCACGGTTCGGCCGACTCCCGGCTCTCACCGTCGGATCGCTGCCAGATGAGCGACGCCATGAGACTGGCCCCGCTCCAGACGATCGAGACATCACCCGACGCGGTCCACTGTCGGGTCCCATCCAGACCCGGGATCTCGTCGTTGAGCCGCTGGCCGGCCAGATCAAGTCCGACCATGACGCCGAATGCGGATCCCGGCGAGGAGGAGAAACTGTTGAACTGGCCCCACTCGCCCGCGGGCTTCCACTCGACCCGTCCGAACGCCGCCCAGGTCACGGGCGTCCGTTGCCACGGGCTGTTCTGCAGACCGGGAACGCCGAGCCCGTCTCCACTCCAGGCGGTCGCCCGCCATTGGTCGGACTGCCATTGCAGCTGGGCACCCTGCACGAAGCCCGGGTTGAAGTACGCCGCCACGACCGACCGCTCGACCGCGAGCTGGTTGACCGCGGTCACGGTGAACTCGCGGAGGAATCGCGGACGGAACTGACCGACCTGGAGGTTCCACCCGTCGTCGAGCAGGAACCTCAGGAACGCGAGCTCTAGGAATCCCGATCCGCCCGCAGCGCGGAACCCGAGCTGTGCGCAGTACTCGATGCGAGGATCGCCGATGTGCCCGGTCGCTCGGAATCGAGTCCGTCGGTTCTCCATGCCCCACAACGTTCCGGGGGGATTCTGCGCCGCGACCGCGGGCGGACTCTGCGGCACCGCCTCGTCGCCCTCACGGTGATTGACGACGTATCGAACCTGCATCTCGCCCGAGAGCCGAAGCAGGAAGTCGCCGTCCTCGCTTCGAATCTGGAAGCCACGATCCCATCCGGCGGTGAACGGAGTGGACTCGAACGACGTTCGCGCATCGGCGTCGGCGAGCACGTCGCTCACGAGTCGACGCATCTCCAACGCCCGCGATGCATCCCGCCAGTGTTCATCTCGATCGACCCGGTATTGATCGATCTCTTGACGCAACGCGTCGATCCGCGCCTGAATCGAATCCGACGCCTCCTCGCCGCCGCCGCCGATGATTGGAGGCGACGCAGGCGTCATACCGGTGGCGACCCCCGCGATCTCCGCGATCCCAAGGAACATCGCCGTCACCGGAACGGCGGCCCGACGTCGGACGGCGGTGACGAGGTCGATCGATCGATTCTTCAAGCGATGCTCCGCACGCGACGTCTGGCCGGGACGCCTTCGGACGTCCTCAGTGGCCGATCTGCGTCGTCTTGAGCGGGGACGCGGAGGCGGCTCGAGGAAACTACCTCAATCCACCGGCGGTGCGTCGGCCTGTGCCGCCTGAAGGCCGAGTGGCGCACCGCTCAGAACAGGAGCTGGAGTTGCGTCCGCCAGGACCACTGATGCCCCTGCCCCGGCTCATCCACGCGGTATCCGATCGCGGTCGAGACGAACTCGCCGGAGCCGAGCGAGGCGAAGTTCATGCCCCAGTCCATGGTGAGCTTGACCTGTGGATTGGCGAACCAGTTCCACCCGACAGTGAATCCGTTGTACCGGGCGGTGCGCGGGGCGACCTCGATCGCGGAGTCGTAGTCGAGGATCGCATATCGCCCGAAGACCTCGACGTCGGGCGCGACATAGACCCCGACTTGCGCGGTGAGTCCCCACGGATTCCGGGCGGACGATTCCCGAGACTCCTGGTGCTGCCAGACCCCGGAGACCATCATGCTCGCGCCACCGAGTTCCAGGGACACGTCGGCCGACGAGCCCAGGACGACGGTCCCCTCGGCGAATGGAATCTCCGCTCCAACCTCCTGCCCCATCACGTCCACCCCGACGAGCAGACCGGTGGGCGAGTCAGGGGGCGAGGTGAAGTCGTTGAACTGGCTCCACTCGCCCATCGGCTTCCACTCGGCGCGACCTGTGAACGCCCAACGAGTCGGCGTTCGGTGCCACGGCGTGTTCATGGAGTTGGTACGGGCCGGCCCAAGCATCCGGGCCCCGATTCCGTCACCGAACCAACCGACGAGCTTCAGCCGGTCGGTCTTCCAGCTCAACTGCACGCCCTGCGCGAACCCCGGGCTGAAGTACGCCGCGACCACCGAGCGATCGACCGCGAGCTGGTTGAACACGGGAACGTTCCACTCCCGAAGGAACTGGGGGCGGAACTGACCGACCTCCACGTCGATCTCGGGTGAGAGGACGAACCTGATGGATCCGAACTCAAGGAGAAACGGTCCGACCACCGGAGGAATGGTGGCCTGCACGAGGTACTGGATCGACGGGTCGCCCACATGACCGCTGAACCGAAGTCGAGTGCGTCGATTCTCCGCGCCCCACAAGGTGCCGGGCGGGTTCCGAGGCAGGTCCAGGTCACCACGTCGATGATTGACGACGTACCAGAGTTGCATCTCGCCGGAGAGCTTCAACGAGAACGCACCGTCCGGGCTGACGAGCTTGAAGCCCTTGTTCCAACCCGCAGTGAAACCACCCTCGGCGAACGACGCCCGCGACCCGGCGTCCGCGATGACGTCGGCGACCGCGGCGCAGATCTCGTCGCGACGGATCTCGTCGATCCAACGGCGCTCATGGTCGATGCGAAACGCATCGATCTCGGCCCGCAACTCCTCGATCTCGGATTGAATCGACGCCGACGCGACGGGAGTGTCGCGTGCAACACCAGCCTCCGCGGCGCTCGCATCTGCAGCCCACAGCGTCATCGACAGAGCGACGAGCGTCAGACCGAGGCTCACGTCGCCGAGGGAGGCGAACGAATCTGATGACTTCACGGACGACTCCAGGGCCGATGCCGCGGTTCCGGCGCAGCATCCTCGCCACGCGAGAATCTAGTGGAGCCGACGACGATGCGGAAGACCCCGCATTCACGCGATCTCTCTGTATCACCACACATCGACCGCCCCCGATCCCCTCGCCTGCGGCGAGGAGGACCGGGGGCCGGCTCCGAGGCGGCATGGATCATGCGAACCTCGGTACGGGTGGATGTCGGTTCAGAACAGGAGCTGGACCTGCGCCCTCAAGGCCCACTGGTGGTCGTGATCCGGCTCGTCGGAGCGGTAGCCGATCCCCTGCAAGGACGGGCGGCGAAGAGCCGAGCCCTCGACCAGGGATGCGAAGTTGATGCCCCAGTCGAGCGTGAACTTCACATCAGGGTTGAAGAACCAGTTCAAGCCGACCGTGAACCCGTCGTACCGACCCGTGTCCGGCTGGGGGTCGATCAGCGTGTCGTAGTTGAGATAGGAGTAGCGGCCGAACACCTCGAGGGATTCGGAGACGAAGACGCCGCCCTGGATCGTCGCTCCCCACGGATTCGCCGCGGGCCCGCTGGTCGGCTCGTTGTGTTCCCAGGCCAACGACGCGAACAGATTCGCGCCGCCGAACTCGACCGAGACGTCGGTGGTCATGCCCCACGCGATCAGGTCATTCGTGCCGGGAACCTTGCCATTGAGCTGCTGGCCCATGGCCGCGAACCCCACCATCACACCGGAATCCGAACCGATCCGGGAGGTGTAGTCCTTGAAGAGACCCCAGGAACCTTCGGGACACCACTCCATTCGAGCCGTGGTCGCCCATCGGGTGCGGGTCTGATACCACGGCGTGTTGATGGAGTTCGTCCGAGCATCCCCGAAACCAACCGCCCCCAGACCGTCACCGCACCAGAGCCAGCCCCTCACTCGGTCGCTCGTCCAACCGAGCTGGACTCCCTGGGCATAGCCGGGTCGGAAGTACGCGTCGACGATGGATCGATCCACGGCCAGAAGAGATGTGGACGAGACGAGCCACTCCTGAGTGAACGGCGCCTTGAACTGGCCGACCTGAACCTCGAAACCGTTTCCCAGGTCCTTGGCCAGATATCCCTCCTCGAGGAAAGGGACACCGCCCGTGAACCGCAGATACGCGACCTGAATCTTGTACTTGATCGTGGGATCCACGACATGCCCGCTGAACTTGAGCTTCGTGCGGCGGTTCTCCATGCCCCAGAGCGTGCCGGAGGGATTGTTCGGCAGATCCTGATCACCTTCGCGGTGATTGACGACGTAGCGGATCTGCACCTGACCGGCGATCTTCAGCGAGAAGTTCCCGTCGGGACTCTGGAGCCGGAAGCCCTTCTTCCAACCACCGACGAAGGCATCATCCTGATACGAGACGCGGGCATCGGCGTCGGCCAGAACGTCCTCGACCAGCCCTCGGATATCGGCCCGACGCTCCGCATCGACCGACGCGGTGGCCCGAGTGGCCCGGTACGCCTCGATCTCGGCCCGGAGACGATCGACCTCCTGCTGCACATCAGGGGATGCCTCGGCAGCCGAGGCCGGAGACGGGGCAGCCCAGGCCGAGGCGGCGCTCGCCTCCGAGACAACCAGGGCGAGAGCCACCGGCAAGGTGCGGGCGAGGACCGGGACACATCGACCGGCGACGGTCTGGAGGACGCGATTCATCAACGGGAGGCCCTTGTTCCTTGGATGCAAGAGGTCGAGCGATGGAGCACGACAGCTCCGAGCCATGCCGTCCCCGATCAGCAGGAACCGTAAGGCCTATGCGCATCCTTCACTCCGAACCAACCTTGTCTTTGCGCCATCTGAACATTCCACGACATCCGGTCCCGCACGACGCCGCGTCATGATTCGAACCGAGAAGCCGATCGGCCACCCCAGCCTGACGTCACGGACGCTCGACAGCATCCGAATCAGAACTCGGGCGCATGAAAAAACCGGCCGGACCTTGCGGTCCGGCCGGCCGAGCCCTCGAATACTCCCGGAAGCCGGGAGTCTTTCGTCGGGTGGATGAGTCTCAGAACATCAGCTGAAGCTGAGCACGGAGCGCCCACTGGTTCTTCTCGCCGGCGTTGTCCATACGGAAGCCCTGCGAGTAGTTGTTGGTGCCGAAGCTCTTGAAGTTGGTCGCCCACTCCACGGTGGCCTTGACGTTCGTCGAGACGAAGTAGTTGGCACCGATGGTGAAGCCGTTGTACTTGCTGGTGTCATCGTTGCCGGTGGCCAGATCGTAGTCGATCAGGTCGTAGCGACCGAAGACCTCGACGTCGTCGGTGACGAAGTAGCCGCCCTGGAGGTTGAAGCCCCACGGGTGGGCGGTGTCGATGTTGTCACCGTTGGCGCCGGTCCAGACGAACGAAGCGAAGAGGTTCGCGCCGCCCATTTCCCAGCTGAAGTCGGCGGTGAGGCCGTAGCCCTTGACGCCGTCAAGGTTGGAGTTCTGGTTGCCACGCTCGTAGAACGCCGCGGCACCGACCATCATGCCACCCTCTTCGCCACGGAAGGAGGTGAAGTTGTCGAAGTCGGCCCAGTTGCCCGAGATCTTGTACTCACCGCGAGCAGCGATGGCGTAGTTGGTCTGGGTGTCGTTCCAGGTGGTGTTGGCCGAGTTGGCGAACGAACCACCGGGGGCGGCACCAGCCGCCGGAACGATGCCGTCGCCGATGAAGGCGTTGGCACGGAACGCGTCGGACTCGTAGTTGAACTGAAGACCCTGGTTGAAGTCCTGCGTGAAGTAGGCGTTCACGATCGAGCGGTCCACACCGAGCTGGTACGGATCGTCGACGAGGGTTTCACGGAGCCACGGGCCACGGAACTGACCGACGGTCACACCCATGCCGTTGCCGAGGTCCTTGGTGACCGACGCGAAGGTGAGGCCCATCGCGCCGCCGGCACCGTTGGCGAAGTTGCCACGGATGTGATACGACCAGCTGGGGTCGACCACGGTGCCCGAGAAGTCGAGGTAGGTGTTGGCGTTCTCCCAACCCCACTCGTAGTTGTTGCCGTTGGTGCTGGTGGCGTTGGTGCCGTTGGCGTGGTTCGCGGTCCAACGGACCTGCATGAAGCCGGTGACGTTGAGCTTGAAGTTGCCATCGGGGCTGGCAAGGAAGAAGCCCTTGTTCCAGCCGGCCATGGCACCGCTGCTCTGGAAGCTGGTGCGGGTGTCGGCGTCGGCGAGGACGTCCTGCACGATGCCGCGGATCTCGCCAGCTCGCTGCTCGGTCAGCCAGTCCTGGCCTTCCGCCTGCTTGAGCTCAGCGAGCTCCCGCTTGAGTTCGGCGATCTGAGCAAGCGCGTCGTTGTCGGACTCTGCGCCGCCGAAGGCCGAACCGGCGATGGCCAGCGCGGTCGTACCGGCGACGAGCCCAAACCTGGTGGTCAGACTCATTCGGTGACTCTCCAAGAAGTGCCCGGGCTTGATGTCGCTGAACTCGTGACCCACGATGCGACTGCCCTTTGTTCATCCACCCGTCCGTCAAAGTGTTCGAACCACCAATGGCACGAACCGGACGTGACCATCCCTATCGGCCAGAAGGCCCGTTTGGGATGAAGGTGCGGACTATATCGAGTCGTCCGGGAATCGCCACTCCGATGGGCAACCCCGGGGCGAACAGAGACCAAACATCCGCCGGCCCAATGCGGTCTTCTGACGCAAGCCATGATTTTGCAGGCACTTATGACCTCGGTGCTCACGGGGGATTTCACGTCCAAATTCCAAGATTCGGGGGCCGGACCATCGATTCCGAGCCGCAAAAAAGTTCTCAAAGCAGGCGAGATATCGCTTCGCCAAGCGTTCCGACAGGCTCGATCCGCACCCCAAGATCGCGCACGACCTCCTCCTGGGACCGCGGAACGACCGCCGTCGTCGCACCTCGACGAGCCAGTTCACGCACTCGCTGCTCGAGATGCCGCACGCTTCGAACCTCGCCGGTCAGGCCGACTTCACCGATGACGACGGTGCCCGCCGAGACCGAGCGGCCGTGGTGCGCGCCCGCGATGGCGAGGGCAATGGCGAGATCCGCCGCCGGTTCGACCACGCGAGCGCCGCCGGCGACCGCAGCGAAGACGTCCTGATCCGCGAGTCGTTGACCTCCGTGCTTCTCGAGCACGGCGATCAGCATCGCGAGCCGGTTGGCGTCGAGGCCGGTGCCACGCCGCTTCGCCGACCCGAGGAACCCGGTCGCGGTGAGGGCCTGGATCTCGATCGGAAGGCACCGCGTGCCCGCCATCGTCGCGGTCAGAACCGAACCTGAAATGCCGCCCGCCGCAGGGTCGATCGCGATGCCGCCCTCGTCGAGCTGCCGCAGACCGCCGTCGGTCATCTCGAAGAGCCCGATCTCCTGAGTCGACCCGAACCGGTTCTTCGCCGCCCGAAGCACCCGATGGCCGTGATCGCGATCGCCCTCGAAGGCGAGGACCGCGTCGACGAGATGCTCGAGAAGCTTCGGGCCCGCGAGCTGGCCCTCCTTGGTGACGTGCCCGACGATCACGATCGCCGCCCCGGAGAGCTTCGCGGCCTGCACGAGATCGTGGCAGCACCGCCGCAACTGGGTGGTGGACCCCGGCGGGGCGTCGACGTCGGCACGGTGGACCATCTGGATCGAGTCGAGGATGACGAGCGTCGGCTTGACCCGCCGGATCTCCTCCACGATCCGGACCAGACTCGTGTCCGTGCACAGGTGAAGGTCCCGGAGTCGGGCGAGTTCCTCGCCGACGAGCCGATCGGCCCGAAGCCGGATCTGCTGCGGGCTCTCCTCGCTGCTGGCATACAGGATGCAGCCCCCGCCGCTTGCGACCGCGGCGGCGGTCTGCAGGAGCAGGGTGCTCTTGCCGA
>CAYZSH010000082.1:0-841 GCA_964481025.1 uncultured Isosphaeraceae bacterium | reverse complement strand
GATCCCGGGCTCGCCGCCGAGAAGAATGGCGGAACCCGGGACGAACCCGCCCCCAAGCACCCGGTCGAGTTCGGCGACGCCGCTCCCGACCCGCGGCACCTCGAGTTGCACGACATCGACCAGCGGGACCGCTCGGGACCCCGTCACCGGGCCGGCGGCATCACCCTGCAGGGCGATCCCCGCCACGGTGCCGACCGTGGCATCCTCGGCCCGCTCGTGGAACGCATCGAGCGTGTCCCACCCGCCGCAGTCCGGGCACCGCCCGATCCACTTGGGATGCACGCCGCCGCACTCGCGACAAAGAAAGGATGTCCTGGTCCGTGCAGAGGTCTTCGCCATGGCGAGAACTCTACAGGGTCATGTTCGGGTTCTGACCGGGGAGTGAGATCAGGAGATCAGGAGAGCAGGTGAGCAGGAGATGGGGCGGCGGCGTTAGTTGGCGGCTCTTCGCATTCGCCTTGTCCAGGCGCCGTACCGCACGAACGCCCGGAGTCGATCCGCGCGGGACGGCCACTGCGTGCGGTCGGTCCCGAGCGCGGTGTCCATCCGCCACCGCCAGTACCGGCCGCGAAGCCGGAATCGCGTGGCGATCGCCAGTTGGAGGAGTCCGATCAGGCCGGAGAGGGTCTCGCGCACCGCCGGGTCAGCCTGCCGTCGACTCGACGAGCCGACCTCGGTCCGCCGCATCGTCGGCGGGACTGAAGCGGCTGCCGATCAGCCGGACCTTGTGGTTCGGGTCGGACTGCCGCGGCATCACCGGGACGAGGACGTAGATCGCCACGATCATGCCGAGCGAGCCGGCCCACATCCAGTCGGTCCAGCCGAGGAAGACGAAGACCGA
>CAYZSH010000081.1:0-10806 GCA_964481025.1 uncultured Isosphaeraceae bacterium | reverse complement strand
ATCGGCGAGACCCCGGTTCGAATCCGGGCCGGCCCATCGCCGCCGTCCGTGGTCGAGCCCGCTCGACCACGCCCCACGCCACCTCCCCTCGTGGGAGGCACGACGGGACGAGCTCAACCGAAGCCCGCTGGCGTTCGAGGACTGGACGTACTGAATGCGGCCTCAGGACGAGGAGAGACCCACATGGCCTGAGAGTGCAACTGCCACCGTTCGACGGGTTGGGGAGACTGCTCGCGATGTCCGTTCAAGGCCCAGGAGCATGCCGGGGATCCGGGCCGCTGGGCGGAGTCGGGGACACGCACCGACCGGCGGATGGCGATCCACGAGGGCTGGTTTCGTACGACTCCAAGGCGTGATCCCTCTTGCTAGTAAAGAATACTTGACTAGCGGTCTTGGCTGGTACAGAATTGTGAACCAGCCGTCCCCGGCCGGGAGATCCGCGGAACCGGGCCAGGAGGCCACATGCCTCGAACGACAGGCATCCATCGCACCACGACCGCCCACGGCGAGACCGTGCGGGCGTTCATCCCGCATCCGCTGCCCCCGGCGGATCCACCGCTGACGATCGAGGGCGAGATCGGGGAACGGCACGCCGAGGCCCTGGCCGCCATCGGCCGTCTCCGCGTGGCCGGTGCGATGGTGCCGGATCCGAACTGGTTCCTGTACGGCTTCGTTCGCAAGGAAGCCGTGCTCTCGTCTCAGATGGAAGGGACGCAGGCCACACTCCGGGACGTCGCCACCTTCGAGGCCACCCGCAAGTCCGACCGCCCGGACGACGTCGACGAGATCTGCAACCACGTCGACGGCCTGAATCATGCGCGGGCCGCCCTCGCGGATCCGACGGGATTGCCGCTCAGCACGCGTCTTCTCTGCGAGGTGCACGCGATCCTGATGCGCGGCGTTCGCGGTGAGGACAAGCTTCCCGGCGAGGTCCGAGGCAGCCAGAACTGGATCGGCGGCTCCCGTCCCGGCAATGCGAGTTTCGTCCCGCCCCCGCCCGAGGAGATCGCGCCAACCCTCGCCGGGCTTGAGAAGTGGATTCACTCGGATGATTCGCTTCCGCCCCTGGTCAAGTCCGGACTCGCCCACGTCCAGTTCGAGACGATCCATCCGTTCCTCGACGGCAATGGACGTCTCGGCCGCATGCTGATCACGCTTCTGGTTGAACATTGGGGCCTGCTCGATCAGCCTCTGCTGTACCTGAGCGTCGCATTCAAGCGGCGACAAGCGGAGTACTACGCGCGGCTTTCCGGCGTTCGCGCCGAAGGCGACTGGGAGCGATGGACCGCCTTCTTCCTTGAGTGCGTCACCGAAGCGGCGGAGGACGCGGTCGATGTCGCCGGCCGACTCTTCCGCATCGTCAACCTCGATCGGTCTCGCCTGATCAGGTCCGCGCAGGCGACGATCAACACGATCCGATTGCTGGAGTCATTACCGCAGAATCCGGTGATCACGCTGCCACGAGCCATCGAGTTGCTCGGCGTGGCCAAGCCGACGGCTGCGAAGTGCATCGATGAACTCCGCGTTGCAGGCGTGTTGAGAGAAACGACCGGCAAGCAGCGTGATCGCGTCTACGTCTACGAGGCGTACCTTTCCGCGTTGACCGGCGAGGAGGCCTGACGCCACCGTGCCTAGAACACGATCGGCGGCAGGTGGTCGTCGCCCTTGAGCAGGCTCTCGCGTCTCAGGTCCGCCCCGGCATCGTGGATCTCCTGCACGCTGCCGACGCCGACGAGTCTCATCGCGCGGTCGAGGTCGGACTTCATGATCTCGAACGCCTTCGTCAGGCCGGCGTGTCCACCCGCGCCGATGCCCGCGGCGGTCACCCTGCCGAGCCCCACCGCCTTCAATCCGTGGCTCAGGGCGATCAGGACGTCGGTGCCGTTGCGGATGCCGCCGTCCATCATGAAGTCGAGCGTCGAGTCGTTCCGGATCTTCGGCATCTCGCGCTCGACGACGTGCAGCACCGGAGGGACACGATCCTGCTGACGACCACCGTGGTTCGACCAGACGACGCCCGACGCGCCCATCGCCTCGGCGCGACGCGCGTCGTCGGCATCATGCACGCCCTTCACGATCAGCGGGCCGTCGCCCCACGCCTCCTTGATCCACGACAGGTCGTCCCAGGTCACCGCCGACGCCGCGAGCTGCGTGCCGATGTCCGCGTACGGCATCGGACGACCATCGTCATCGAGCACGTTCACGAACTCGAGCAGTCCGCCGTCGCGATAGTGCTCGATCAGCCAGGAGAGTCGTGGAAGCATCTGCGGCGCGAGCTTCAGTTTCGCGGCCGCGAGCTGAAGCCGGTCGCCGAGTCCGAGGCCGCGGAACGATCCGGCCGCCGCCATCGGCTTCATCCTCGCGTGCATCGCCCGCAGACCCGAGACCCCGGTGTCGATCGTCAGGACCAGCGCGGTGAAACCGGCCTTTCTCGCCCGCTCGATGCCGCGGAGCGCCGTGTCCCGTCCGCCGCAGAGATAGAGCTGGAACCAGCAGTCGCGCTCGGAGGCCGCGGTGACGGCCTCCATCGGCGTGCCCGACAGCGTCGAGAGCGTCATCACGGTCCCGAACTCGCCCGCCACGCGGGACGCCACCGCATCCGCCATCGGATACAGCGCTCGAAGGCTGCCGACCGGCGAGATGAAGAACGGCACGTCCATGCGATGACCGACACACGTCGTGCCCATGTCGAGCGACGGGAACGTCCTCGCACCGTACGCGGTCGTCATCGACTGCTGGAAGGCGCGGACGTTGCCACGAAGCGTGATCTCGGAGTCCGCCCCGCCCCGGAAGTACTCGGCGACGATCGGCGGCACGCGACGCCGCATGAGCGTCCAGAGATCCGCGGTGGTGATGGCGTCGGCGATCTGTCGGTCGAGTCTGCCCATGGCAGGGGTTGGTCCGATTGGCGGGGTCGGGGAGGTGCGTTCCGGAGCGTACTGGACGACGGGTCGGCGAATGAGTGAACGCGACGGCGCAAGCGGCGTGGCATCGCCGACCGACTGCGACCCTCGCGGTCTCCGGAGCCCGGCCATCGCCCGAGACGGCGACCACGCCATGCGGAACCGACCGGTTCGTACGATCAATGAACCAGCGAGCGGAGCTCCGATGCGAGCGGATCGACCTCACGCTCGACAAGCGCGACGATTCTCGACCACTCGATCGCGAAGTACCCATGCACGAGGCGATTTCGCAGACCGACGATCGCCCGAAGGTGCGAGACCTTCGATGTCAGGTCCGGCTCAAGTCCCTCCGCCCTGTTCAAGGCCTCACCGACCGTGATGAGATGACGCTCGATCGCCGCGCGGACGATGCCGTCCTCACCGAGGCGCACCGGCCCCCCCTCGTCTCGAATGCCGATGATCGCCTCCGCGGCGAGCAGGGCGTCGCTCAGGTGGACACGAAGGTCACGCGGCTGCATAGAACGGCACTCGATCTCGAAGGAACGCCTCCCTGAGAATCGGGTTCTCGACGGCACTCAGTTCAAGCAGATCCACACGTCTTCCCAGCACGCTTTCCAGCTCGTGCGCGAGTTCGATGAACGCGAGCGCCGAAAGTTCGTTGCCCGGCAGGAACTCGACGAGCAGATCAATGTCGCTCGTCGATGGATCGAAGTCGTCGCGAGCGGCCGAGCCTGTGAGTTCCAATCGGGCCACCCCTGCACGAATGCAGATTTCGGCGACGCGTTCGTGGATCTGGGGCGGAAACTCGACCATGACGGTGACAAGTGTACCGGGTCGAATCTGGATGCCATCGCTTGGTGCCTTGCGATCTGCCGGCGATAGGCTGCAGACCAAGGCCGCCTCGCGTGCCTCCCACTCCACGGAATGCCCGACATGAAGACGTCTCGTCGCTCCCTGCTCCTGCCCCTCACCCTGCTCCTCGCCCTCGCAGGCTGCACGGCTCCGCCCGTTCGATCATCGCCACCCGAGATCACGCAGACCGGTGCGATGCGGGCGGTGATGAGGGAAGGTCGTTCGGAGGCTCGGCTCGACCTGGACTCGGTTCGCTTCGTGCCCGGCGTGATCGCGGTCGGGATGGAGCCCGGACTCGCGGGTGAGATCACGGCGTGCGACGGGCGCTGCTGGACGACACGGGTGGTGGATCGGCTTGAGAACGGCACCGCGGTGCTGGAGACCGTCGAACTCGCCGGTCCCGACGTGGCGGTTCCGACGGAAGGCTGCGCGACGATGCTCACGGTCGGGCGGGTGCTCGCGTGGAACGAGATGACGCTCGACGCCGAGTGCGGGCTCGATGCGGTGCTCGCTCATGCGGAGACGCTGGCCGAGTCGGCGGGCATGTCCGCGGACTGGGGGTTTCCGCTCGAGATCATCGCGCCGTCCGCGACCGTGACGGCGCACGTCGCCGCAGGCGCGTGCCCGCACGGCGATCCCGAAGGCGCCGCCACCTCGCCGCCGTGGCGGTTCGACGGCGAGACCGCGGGACCGGTGCGCATCGTCGGCTTCCGGATCGTGAACGGTGGCGGCGTCTCGACGCACCACGGTCGCCGTGATCATCTTCATGTGCTGTTCGAGGTCGACGGGATGCTCGTCTCGGCGCACCTCGACGACGTGACGGTGCCCGCGGGCACGGTCGTCAGGGCGCCACGCGACTGGGTGTGATGACGCCTGGGGAGATGCCGCTCAGCCCGGCGGAAGACACTCCGCCACACCTCACGCTCACGCATCGCTCCAGCCCGTGGCAGGTGTCCAACGACCAGGCGGCGACGCGGCTTGCCCCGCGACCAGGAGCACCGGGAGAATGAACCGCTGCAGAATCCCGATCACCCCCGGGAGATCCGCGGGGAGATCGTCGATCCTCATTCGGGAGACATACGCAGACCACTGCCGCTGCTTCTCCTCGTCCGCACCGAACTCGTCCGAGAGTCCGCTGGGAACACCGGTCGGGATCAAGGTCGCCCGCCTTGCAAAGGTGGCCTGCAACGCCGCCGCAAGCACGTCGCCATCGAACTCGAATCGGCGACTGATCACGATCACATCGTGATAGTCCTTCATGCGACTGTTGATGATTCCAAGCACACACATGGCCTCGACCTTCTCAGCGACGGATGTCTCCGGCGGATAGGCGCGAATCAGAGGCGCCGCGTGCCCGATCAGGGTCGGAAACGGCCGCTCCAAAGCTCCGGGTGTCACCGCATCACCGAATCCGACATCGATGCGAACCTTGATCGGGACATGGGCCAGGAAGGTCGTGACGGTCGCGCGAACCCCCTCGTATTCCTGACCCTCGCGAATCTCCTCGGTGTGAATGCTCTCCGGATCGAACCGAAGCCCGTCCGAGGACTCGACCCGGACGACCGATCGAACCGCTTCAGCGATCGCGGCAGGAGAAGAGTCGCCAAAGCCGAGGACATCGACATCCTTGGTCGGCCGGTGAAGCTCGCCGGTCCAGGCCCGGAAGAGCATCGCTCCCTTGAGAACGAATTGGTTCGCCACCGCCGATCGAGCAAGACGGTCGATCAGTCGCTCGATGGCATATTGAACGAGGATCGCGTTGAAGTCCGCCCGTTGCTGCTTCGCAAGCGCGAGCAGCGCCCGATGAACGATGACGGGATCATCCGGGGGCGGCGAAGCCGATTTCACGAGAGCGTTTCCAGGTATGGACGCATCACCGATGCCACACGATCGGTCTTCGCTGCCGCCATGAGGTCATCCACCCGCACATCTCTCCGCCGCCAGGCGTCACGCAGGGCCTCCATCGCGACGTCGATACCCACGATGTTCCGGTACTTGAAACAGTCCGCAATGGTCTTTGCGATGGTCGTGACCCGAACCTCCACCCCGGCGAGCACGATCGACTCGACACCTTCCGAGAGCGCCGGGCCCGAGGCGCGAACCACGCGAACTGGCGGATAGTCGATCGCCGGCTTGCGGGCCTTCCGATCGACCATGATCCAGACCTCGAACGGGTTCTGGGTCGTGAGCCCATGCAGCCGAAGCGCGGTGAGGAGACAGAGCGTGGCACTCGGGACGCGGACCACCACCTCGATGATGCTGTCGTGCTCGCTCATCCGAGGCTCGGCCGCTTCGTAGACGCCACGGGATCGAGCGACCAGCAGTCCTCGATCCACCAGCCGCTTCAGGTGCATGCGATGAATGCCGAGCCGATCAAGCTCGACGCCTCGCACGATCCCCTTTCGGCGGACCAGTTCCAGAACGCGTTCGGCTTGGGTCGGGGCACTCATGGATGTGACAGTTTGTCGGTCATTACTGGCCATGGCCGACAATTTATCACAGAACTTTGTCCAGACCATCGTTTCCGAGGCCACCGAAGCCGCCCCGCCCCAGGCCCACGCCGGCTCAACGCCCCCGGCGATCCCGGGCGAGGCTGGCCCGCAGTCGCAGGGCGTTGCCGATCACCGAGACGTCGCTGAACGCCATGGCCCCTGCGGCGATCAGCGGACCGTGCACGCCGAGCAGACCGAACGCGGCGGCGGGGATCGCGAGCGAGTTGTAGAGGAACGCGAGCGCCAGGTTCTGGCGGATGGTCGCGAGGGTTCGCTTGGCGAGATCGATCGCGTCCGCGACGCCGCCGACGCGGTCCGCCGGCACCACCACACCCGCCGATTCGATCGCCGCGCCGGTGCCGCCCGCCATCGCGATGCCGAGCGTCGCCCGCGCGAGGGCGGCCGCGTCGTTGATGCCGTCGCCGACCATCGCGGTCTCGGTGCCGGCCGCGGCGATGAGTTCCAGCTTCGACTCCGGGGTCGCGTCGGCGACGATCTCCGCGGGTGAGAGCCCAAGCTCACGACCGAGCTCGATCGCGGCGTCGCGGCGGTCGCCGGTGATCATCCGGATGCGGATTCCCTGGCGACGCAGTCGGTCGATGGTCGCGGCGGCATCCGGTCGTGGCCGATCGACCACCCGCAGCCGCGCGACGTCGACACCATCGACGACGACCCGGCAACTCGCCTGGTCGTCACGCACCACCTCGACGACCCGATGCTCGACGACCGCCCGGACGCCGACGCCGGCGGTCGAGGCGAATCCGGTGACGGGCATCGTCGTGATGCCGCGGGCCTTCGCGGACTCGACGATCGCCCGCCCGATCGGATGCTCGCTGGCCGACTCTGCACTTGCGGCCAGACGCAGGACGTCGGCGTCACTGAAACCCCCGTCGACGAGCAGTTCGATCTCGCCGAGCGTCGGTCGCCCGAGGGTGAGCGTGCCGGTCTTGTCGAACGCCACGCTTCGGATGCGGCCCGCGGCTTCAAGATCGGCAGCGCTCTTCACGAGAATGCCGCGACGACTGGCCTCGCCCGCCCCCACCATCACCGCCATCGGCGTCGCGAGCCCGAGCGCACACGGACACGAGATGATGAGCACCGTGACCGCCGAGACGACGCCGGTCTCCCAGTCGCCGCCGAGGAGTCCCCAGCCGAGGATCGTCAGAACCGCGATCGAGACGACGCTCGGGACGAAGATTGCGCTGATGCGGTCGGCGAGCCGTTGGATCGGGGCGCGGCTGCCCTGCGCGTGACGGACCAGTTCGGCGATGCGGGCGACGGTCGTGTGTCGGCCGGAGACCGTCGCTTCGACGACGAGTCGACCGGTGGTGTTCACGGTGCCTGCGACGACCGCATCGCCGGGCGTTCGTCGCACCGGAAGCGGTTCTCCGGTGACGAGCGATTCGTCGATGTCGGCGTCGCCCTCGATGATCGTGCCGTCAACGGGAATGCGACCGCCTGGTCGGACCTGCACGCGATCGCCGCGTTGAAGATCACCACTCGCGATCGTGCGCACGACACCGCTCGCGTCGACGAGTTCCGCGTCGTCCGGCTGCAGCTCGAGGAGTTCACGCACCGCGGCGCCGGCCCTCGCCGTCGCCGCCGCCTCGATCCAGTGGCCGAGGCTGATGAGCCCGAGCAGCGCCGCGCTCTCGGCGAAGTAGAGCGGACGTTCGAGCCAGACGACCGGATCGGCGGCGACTCGCTGCATGAGCATGACGACCCCGCTCCACGCGAACGCGGTCGTCGCGCCGAGCGCTATCAGCGTGTCCATGTTCGTCGTGCGACGCCTCGCCGCCGACCACGCCGAGGCGTAGAACCCGCCGCCCGCGATCGCGAGCACCACGGCCGAGCCGACGAGCATGACCCACGGCATCCAGGCGTGCCCCGCGTGACCGAGCGTCCAGTGCAGCGTTTCGAGCGGCAGCCAGAGTCCGAGCCCGATGATCGCTCGGCGTCGCCAGCGGCGGACCGCTTCGGTCTGCCGGCGCTCGATGTCGGTCCGGGTCGCGGCGACGTCGAGGCCGGGGGTGAGCCGCGTGCCCGAGAAGCCGCGACGTTCGATCGCGTCGAGAAGCGTCGCCTCGGGGACCGGCCCCTCGATCGTCGCGAGTCCGCTGGTGTAGTCGACCGAGGCCCCCGTGACCCCGTCCACCCCGGCAAGGGCCTGCTGAAGCCCCGCCGCACACCCCGCGCAGTGCATCCCGTCGATCTGGAATCGGGCGGGGCCGGCGTCGGCGGACGAGGTGGTCGGGAACGGCGTCGCCATGGGGGTCTGAATCCTATCGGGGTCGATCGATGACGCTGGAGAACGGGCCGCGGATGGTCCGATCACACTGGAACGCCCCCGGTACTGCGAGGTTCGCCCGGGACCGGCTCGATTCGTTGGCATCGGCTTCCCGGCGCGGATACCCTCCAGAACTCGGCCATCCATCGCATGCAGACCTCGCCCTCCAGATCGACCCGCTTCACCACCACGGTGCCCGCCCTCGCGGCGGTGCTCGTGACGGCGATGCTGGTCTCGATGGCGATGGCGACCGGCACCGCCCCGCGGCTCACGACCGGGGTCGCCATGCATGCGATGCTGCTCGGCGGCACCGGGCAGACCCGGGAGACGGTCGGCGTCGATGCTCGGACCCCGGTCCGCACCGTCGCCGCCGCCCGGCCCGCGTCCCTGCATCGCGTCGAGGTCGGTGGCCACGCCGTGATCCTCGCGTCGCTCGCGAGCGGTCCCGCCCGCGGTGATCTGCCGCCCCCCGCCCGAGGCTGACCCCGGCCTCCGGGCGCGTCGTCCCCGCCTCGAGCGTGGCCCGCGTCCCCCCTTCTCACAACCCCGTCCACACGTCGGTCGCCCCCGCTCCGGGTCCGCGCCGACCTCCATCGGTCCTGGCCCCGCACGGGGTCGGATCGACGACTCGAAAGGATTCCGCCCATGGGCGTTCCGTTCTTCGGCTGGGCCGCCAAGAAGCTCTTCGGCACCCGCAACCAGCGTCAGGTCAACCGCTACCTCGAGAAGGTCGGGCAGGTGAACTCGCGTGAGGACGACGCCCGTCGCCTGACCGACGCGGAACTCCGCGCGAAGACCACCGAGTTCCGCGAGCGGATCGCCGCCGGCGAACGCGGCTACGACATCATCCCCGAGATCTTCGCGGTCGCCCGCGAAGCGATGGACCGGGCGGTCGGCATCCGCAACATCTTCAACCCCGAGCACGGCTTCGATCCCTCTCGTCTCCCCGACGACGCCCGCGCCCTCTACGAGGAGACGAAGGCCACGATCGACGCGACCGACGCGGCGGCTCCCGAGGGCGACTTCCTCGGCAACGAGCAGCCGGTCCCGAGCTGGGTGTTCGTCGACATTCCGAACCGGCTCTACGAGGCGGTCCGCGAGCTCTATCCCGAGAGCCGTCCACCCTTCCGCGCCCGCCCGTTCGACGTGCAGCTGATCGGCGGCATCGTGCTCAGCGAAGGCCGCATCGCCGAGATGAAGACCGGTGAAGGCAAGACGATCGTCGGCCCGCTCGCGTGCTACCTCGCATGCTGCGAGGACCGGCAGGTCCACGTCGTCACCGTCAACGACTACCTCGTGCAGCGCGACCGCGACTGGACCTTCCCGTTCTTCCGGGCCCTCGGGCTCACGGTCGGCGCGATCCACCCGATGCACATGCAGCCGCCGCAGATGAAGAAGGCGATGTACGACTGCGACGTGGTGTACGGCACGACGTCGGAGTTCGGCTTCGACTACCTCCGCGACAACATGAAGCTCCGCGCCGAGGATCAGGTCCAGAAGCGACGCCAGTTCGCGATCGTGGACGAAGTCGACTCTATCCTCATCGACGAGGCCCGAACCCCGCTCATCATCTCGGGCCCCGCGCACTCGGTGAAGCCGCGGTACGAGCTCGCCGACGGTCTCGCCCGGCACCTCGTCGAGAGGCAGAAGGAGTGGACCGCCGCCGACGACAAGGTCCAGTCGTGCATGGTGAAGATCTCCGGCCTTGAGGGCGACATCCGAAACGCCCGCGACAAGGCCGCGATTCCGGCGATGAAGGCCGAGCTCGAAGCCGCCCGCGAGGAACTGCCCCGACTCGAAGCGACCCGCGATCAGCACGTGCAGTTCTTCGAGGTCGAACTCGACAAGAAGCAGGCGTCGCTCACCCACGAGGGCGTCACCGAGGCCCAGCGGAAGGCGGGCATCGGTTCGTTCTACGTCGGCGACAACATCGACCTCCCCCACCTCCTGGAGCAGTCGCTCCGGGCTCACGTCGTCTACGTCCGCGACCGCGACTACGTCGTCGCCCCGGACGAGAACGGTGAGATGGGCGTCGTCATCGTCGACCAGAACACCGGCCGCAAGATGGTCGGCCGCCAGTGGTCGGACGGCCTGCATCAGGCGGTCGAAGCGAAGGAGTCCGTCCCGATCAAGGACGAGACCCAGACGATGGCGACGATCACCATCCAGAACTTCTTCAAGATGTACGACCGGCTCGCGGGCATGACCGGCACCGCCGACACCGAGGCGACGGAGTTCCACGAGATCTACCGGCTCGACGTGGTGTCGATTC
>CAYZSH010000080.1:0-10806 GCA_964481025.1 uncultured Isosphaeraceae bacterium | reverse complement strand
ACCACCGCACCGTCGAGGCCCTCAACCGCCTCGTCGTTCCGGCGGGCGTCTTCGTGAAGATCAAGGCCTGACCCAGTCCGGGTCGCGACCGCCTCCGTGTGAGGCAGACGCGGCCCGGTTCGTTTCTCCCCTCCGACCACGTCCTCGACCTCTGGTCCGCACCGCTTCGCCGCTGAACCCGGCTCGCTCAAAGGACATTGCGAATGGCTTCCTGCAAGAACATCGCCATCATGGGCCGCAAGGTCGGCATGACCCGCTGGTTCACCGAAGACGGTTCGAACATCCCGGTGACCGTCATCGAGGCAGGTCCCTGCGTCGTCACGCAGGTCAAGACCGCTGAGACCGACGGCTACGCCGCGGTTCAGTTCGGCTTCGAGGATGCGAAGGTCAGCCGGGTCGCGATTCCGCAGATCGCCCACGACGCGAAGGCGAAGGCCGCTCCCAAGCGGTTCCATCGTGAATTCCGCGTCGACGGTGATGGTGAAGCCGAAGGCTTCGAGCTCGGGCAGTCGATCACGGTCGCCGATCTCGAAGGCATCAAGTTCGTCGACGTCATCGGCACCAGCAAGGGCAAGGGCTTCCAGGGTGTCATGAAGCGTCACAACTTCGCGGGTCTCGAGGACAGCCACGGCGTCGAGCGGAAGCACCGCTCCGCCGGCTCGATCGGTGGCCACGCGACCAACCTCGGTACCGGCCCCAAGCCCAAGAAGGGCAAGCGGATGGCGGGACACATGGGTGCGGAGCGGGTCACCGTCCGCAGCCTCGACGTGATCCACGCCGACCCCGAGAAGAATCTCCTTGTCGTCAAGGGTCCGGTTCCCGGTCCCAACGGCGGCGATCTCTACATTCGCCCGTCCGTCCGGCTCTACAAGTCGAAGGCCCGGGTGCAAGCAGAATCCTGAGTGAACAACGGCCGGGTTCGGATGCCCGGCTGACTCGGAAGGCCCCGTCCGCGGAATGCGGGCGACGACGGGAACCACCGGGTCACGACAACTTCGCCCGACTCCGACGCCTCGCTTGAGGAGGCACCGGATGACGGCATCGGAACCGAGTCGAACCCTGCCCGCCGTCGAGAGGTGACTGGCGACGGGAGGGGGAGGCGAACGCCGGATCGTCCGGCACCCGGAACGGCCATCGTGGCCCCGGAGCAAGGAACCCCATGAGCGACCTCGACAACATCGAGCACGACTCCAACCAGCCGCTTCCCAAGATGGAAGTTCCGGTCCTCGACCGGACCGGCAAGCAGGTGGACACCATCACGGTGGACCCCGCGGACCTCGGTGGCCACATCCGATTCGCCCTGCTGAAGCAGGCGTATGTCATCACCCACGGCAACCAGCGTCAGGGCTCGGCTCGCACCAAGAGTCGCGGCCGCGTCGCCGGTTCCACCCGCAAGCTCTACAAGCAGAAGGGCACCGGCAACGCCCGCTCGGGCCCGGTCCGGACCCCGATCCGCAAGGGTGGCGGTCACGCCTGGGCGAAGACCCGCACCCGCGAGGACTTCCGCACCAGTCTGACCAAGCGCATGCGTCGCCTCGCCAACCGCAACGCGCTCCTCGCGAAGCTGGTCGACGGTGAGGTCAAGATCATCAATGACCTCGCGCTCGAGACGCCCCGCACCAAGGACATGGCTGCGGTCATGACCGCCATCGGCATCGATCGCACCTGCCTGGTCGCCCTCGACAAGGCGAATCGAACCGCGGCACTCTCCGCCCGGAACCTCGCCAACGTCGACACGATCCGCGTCGACCAGATCAACGCGTTCGAGCTTCTCAACCACCGCTACCTGGTCATCGACCGGGCGGGCTTCGAGTCGTTCCTCGACGGCTCGTGCTTCCCCGTGTCGGCCGACGCCGAGAAGGAAGGCGCCTGACATGCATGCCACCGACGTCATCCGAAAGCCGCTCGTGACCGAGAAGGCGACCGTGGACAGCGCGGAGCACAACCGCTACGCGTTCGAGGTCGATCGACGTGCCACCAAGGATCAGATCCGCAAGGCCGTCGAGTCGCTCTTCAACGTCCGCGTCGTCGCGATCGCCACGCAGAACCGCAAGGGCTCGACCCGGCGGATGAAGTACGGGGCCGTCACCGGCGGCACCATCAAGCGGGCCATCGTGAAGTTGCACCCCGAGGACCGCATCGACCTGATCTGACCCGGCCGGCCCCCCTGGGCCTGCCGGACACCGAGGACACGCCCGAACGTCGGCTGCGGCCGACCGAGAGGACGAGACCCCAATGCCCATTCGCGTCTACAAGCCGACCACTGCCGGACGCCGGAACGCGTCGGTCAACATGCACGCCGAGGTCACCAAGAAGACCCCGGAGAAGTCGCTTCTTCTTCCCAAGCCGAAGACCGGTGCCCGCAACAACCAGGGCAAGATCACGGTCCTCGGGCGTGGCGGCGGCCACAAGCGTCGCTACCGCAAGATCGACTTCAAGCGTCGCAAGGACGACATGCCGGCGACCGTCGTCGGCATCGAGTACGACCCCAACCGGTCGTGCCACATCGCCCTCCTGAAGTACGAGGACGGCACGCTCCGCTACATCCCCGCCCCCAAGGGTGTGACCGATGGCGCCGTGCTGCTCTCCAGCGCCGAGGCGATCGAGCCGAGCCCCGGCAACTGCATGCCGATCAAGCACATCCCGACCGGTCTCACCGTGCACTGCGTCGAGATGCAGCCCGGTGGCGGCGGCAAGCTCTGTCGCTCCGCCGGTGTGGGTGCCCGTCTGACCAACAAGGAAGGACGCTGGGCGACCATCGTCATGCCGTCGGGCGAAATCCGACAGGTCTCGGTCGAGTGCCGGGCCACCGTCGGCGTCCTCGGAAACCCCGACCACCAGAACGTCGTGCTCGGCAAGGCCGGTCGCGCTCGCTGGCTCGGTCGTCGTCCCCGAACCCGTGGTGTGGCGATGAGCCATCACTGTCACCCGCACGGCGGTGGTGACGGCAAGTCGAAGGGCGGACAGGAGCCCTCGAATGCCGCCGGCACCCAGTCCAAGGGTGGCCGCACCCGTCGTCGCGGCAAGAGCAGCGACTCCCGCATCATCCGTCGTCGCAAGTCGGTCCGTTACGGACAGCTCAAGCTCTGACGGAAACCTCTCTCCGTGGCGAGCCACTCCGGCCCGTCACCGTCCAAGACTCACCACCGCCATCCGGCGGAAACGACTCACGGAAGCACGCATGTCCAGGTCGCTCAAGAAGGGTCCCCACGTCGACGAGAAGCTCTACCGCAAGGTGGAGAAGGCTCAGGAGTCCGGCAACCGCCGGCCGATCCGCACGTGGGCCCGTGATTGCACCATCGTCCCGGAGTTCGTGGGCGTCACCTTCGAGGTCCACAACGGGCGGGCGTTCAACGAGGTGTTCTGCACCGAGGACATGGTGGGGCACAAGCTCGGCGAGTTCAGCCCGACCCGTCTCTTCCGAGGTCACACGAACAAGAAGGAAGGCATCAAGTCCGGACGGTGATCGTCTGAGACCTCTGAGACCGGAACCAAGCCATGGCCTACACCGCCTCCCATCGATTCGCCCGCATCGCCCCCCGCAAGGCTCGTCTCGTCGCCGACCTGGTCCGCGGCCTGCCTGTGGACAAGGCGCTCACGACGCTCGACTTCAGCAAGCGTCGTGGTGCGTGGTTCCTCAAGGCCGTCCTCAAGAGCGCGATCGCCAACGCTGAGGAAGGCAACGCCAACCCCGCGGATCTCGTGGTGACCCGGACCTGGGTCGACGAGGGTCCGACCATCAAGCGGTTCCAGCCCAAGGACCGCGGCCGGGCGCATCCCATCAAGAAGCGCACCAGCCACCTTCATGTGGAGGTCGGCACCAAGGCCGGCTGATCGCCCTCTCGAAGCATCCTCCCGATCGAACACTCCGGGCATGAGCCCGGTTGCGAGCACACCATGGGACAGAAGACCCACCCGTTCGGATACCGCGTCGGCATCACCGAGACCCACAAGTCGCGGTGGTTCGCGCCCAAGGCGCTCTTCGGCGAGCTTCTCGTCGAGGACTACCGAATCCGCAAGTACGTGGACAAGCGGCTCAACCGCACGCCACCCTTCGCGGCGGTGTCCGACGTGTTCCTCGAGCGCACCCGCGAGGAGCTGACCGTCATCATCCGGACCGCCCGTCCGGGTCAGGTCGTCGGTCAGAAGGGCTCCGAGGTCGAGAGCCTCACCCGCGATCTTCAGGCCCTCACCGGCCGCAAGGTGGTCATCAAGATCATCGAGATCAAGAACCCCGAGATCGACGCCACCCTGATCGGCGAGACCGTCGCCGAGGCGATGAAGAAGCGGGGCAACTTCCGACGCGTCCTCAAGCAGCGTTGCGAGTCGGCGATGCAGAACGGCGCCAAGGGAATCCGCATTCAGGTCTCCGGTCGCCTCGGCGGTGCCGAGATGAGCCGGTCCTTCGACACCCGACTGGGGTCGATTCCGTTGTCCACCCTTCAGGCGAACGTCGACTACGCCCTCGCCGAGTCCCGGACCACCTACGGCATCATCGGTGTCAAGGTCTGGGTCTACAAGGGTCTCTTCGGCGACCACGTCGAGGACTCGAGCGTTCAGACGACCGCCGCCGGTGGTCGCGCCCGGGCCCGCGGCCGCCGCTGATCCGTTTTCCCCTGATCCTGATCCTGATCCTTCCGAACGATCCTTCACCACAGGACGAGCGATTGACGGGCCGACGCCCGACGGAGTGAACCCCGATGCCGATGTTGCCCAAGAGAACGAAGTTCCGAAAGCAGCAGCGAGGAAAGTTGCGCGGTACCGCGACCCGCGGCAACTACGTCGCCTACGGCGACTACGGTCTGCAGGCCCTCGAGCCGATCTGGCTCACCGCCCGGCAGATCGAGTCCGGTCGTATCGCGGCCCAGCACTTCCTTCGCCGTCAGGGCAAGATCTACATCCGGGTCTTCCCGGACAAGCCCGTGTCGAAGAAGCCGCTCGAAACCCGAATGGGCAAGGGCAAGGCGGACGTCGACTACTGGGCCGCTCGGGTCTACCCGGGCACGGTGCTCTACGAGATCGCCGGCGTGCCCGAGGATCTCGCGAAGCAGGCCTTCGCTCGTATCGCCCAGAAGATGCCGGTTCGCTGCCGGTTCGTCGGACGCCGCCTCGCGGTGTGATCCGTTCCTCCAGCAACCGCTCAGCAGACCACGGAATCCAGTGATGACCCCCAAGGAAGTCCGAAAGCTCAATGACGAGGAGATCGACGTCGAGATCGAGCGTCTCAAGCGCCGTCACTTCGAGCTTCGCACCCAGGCGGTGACCGAGAAGATCGAGGACACCGCTCAGTTCGGCAAGATCAAGAAGGACATCGCCCGGCTGATGACCGAGCGAAACGCCCGACGCCGCGCCGCGGCGACCGAGGCCTGACCCTCAGCAGAGTCCACGGCCTCACGCCCGAGACGGAACCCACCATGACTCACGCGTCCGACATCGTCGTCCACGACAACGCTCCCCGCCGAATCGGCATCGTCGAAAGCGATGCGCGAGACAAGACCCGCAAGGTCGTCATCGCGTACTCCTCTCGCCACCCGAAGTACGGCAAGTACATCAAGCGTCGAACGGTCCTTCAGGTCCACGACGCCAACAACGAGAGCCACAAGGGCGACCGCGTGGAAGTCGCGGAGTGCCGCCCGATCTCGAAGACCAAGTCGTGGATCCTCACGCGGGTCGTTGAGAAGGCGATCGGATCGGAATGACCCTTCGCCGTCGCTGATGCGACGGTCGAGACCCCCAACCGCCTCCGCCTTCGGGCGAGGCCGAGCAAGACCCCTCACCGTGCCGGACGTTCGGCACTGAACCTGGATCCAAGCGATGCTCCAGAAGGAATCAAGGATCGATGTGGCCGACAACAGCGGCGCCAAGGTCGCGATGGTGATCGGCACCAAGGGCATGTCGACCGCCCGCGGCAAGTTCACCCGCATCGCGGTCGGCGTCGGTGACCGGGTCACCTGCACCGTGAAGAAGGCCCTGCCCAACGCCGACATCAAGGCCGGCGACAAGGTGCAGGCCGTCATCGTGCGGACCAAGTATCCGACCCGTCGCGCCGACGGCAGCTACGTCCGGTTCGACTCCAACGCCTGCGTGATCGTCGATGCCGACGGGAACCCCAAGGGAACCCGCATCTTCGGCGCCGTCGCCCGCGAGCTGCGTGAGAAGAACTACATGAAGATCGTGTCCCTGGC
Organism: uncultured Isosphaeraceae bacterium; assembly: GCA_964481025.1. Classification (GTDB taxonomy): domain Bacteria; phylum Planctomycetota; class Phycisphaerae; order Phycisphaerales; family SM1A02. Next base: position 4,621 of record CAYZSH010000080.1, on the reverse strand, counting down.
CACGGAGGTCGTCTGACTATGGCACGTCACGTCAAGAGTGGTGATCAGGTCATCGTGACCGCGGGCAACGATCGTGGAAAGGTCGGAGAGATCCTCTCCGTCGACACCACGAGCGACCGGGTCGTGGTCTCCGGTGTCAACATCCGGAAGCGGCATCTCAAGCCGACTCAGACCCGTCCGCAGGGCGGGGTCATCGAGCAGGAGATGCCCATCCACATCTCGAACGTCAGCCCGGTGGTGGACGGCAAGCCCACCCGCGTGCGGTTCGAGACTCGTGCCGACGGCAGCAAGGTTCGCGTCGCGGTTCGCGGCGGCAAGGATCTTCATGTCCTTCGGGGTCCCCGCAAGGGCTGAGTGAAAGACCGGTGGGGGATCAGGCCGTGATCCGGCCGCCCCTCGGAAAGGAACGACGACGATGATGGTCGCCCAGACGAACACCCCCCGACTCCAGGCGAAGCTCCGGGACGAGATCTCGCCCAAGCTGATGCAGGAGTTCGGTCTCAAGAACCCGCACCAGGTCCCGACGCTCGAGAAGATCGTCGTGAACGTCGGTGTCGGCAAGCAGCTCGAGAACCAGAAGCTCAAGCCCGAGTACCGGGACACCGTGATCTCGACCCTGACGACCATCTCCGGTCAGAAGCCGGTCATGGTCAAGGCCCGCAAGTCGGTCGCGAACTTCAAGGTCCGCGAAGGCGCGCCGTCGTCCTTCATGGTCACGATGCGACGCGAGCGGATGTGGAGCTTCCTCGACCGGCTCGTGAACCTCGCGATGCCGCGTATCAAGGACTTCCGTGGCGTGAGCGACAAGGCGTTCGACTCGAACGGCAACTACTCGTTCGGTCTGACCGAGCAGGCGGTGTGGCCCGAGATCAACATGGCCAACTTCAGCCACACGCACGGCATGAACATCAACATCGTGTTCGACAAGAGCACGCCGGCGATGAGCAAGATGCTCCTCACCGAGCTCGGCTTCCCCTTCTCCCGTCCGGACGACGATCGCCGACGCTGAGGCGACGGATCGACGACCACGACCTTTCTCGAATCACTCGACCACCGCAGTCACGCGAGCAGGAACCCAACGAATGGCCAGCAAGCGAACCTTCGCCCGGATGAAGCAGGAACCGAAGTTCTCCACCCGCAAGCAGGTCCGGTGCGAGATCACCGGCCGCAAGCGGGGCGTCTACCGCAAGTTCCGCATCAGCCGAATCATGCTTCGGGAACTCGCCCTCCAGGGCATGATCCCCGGCATGCGGAAGGCCAGCTGGTGACCTCCCGGGACGACCCCGGTCGTCCCTTCCGAACGATTCCCGCCCCAGGCATTCAAGAGACACAGCCATGGCGATCAACGATCTCACCGCCGACATGCTCACCCGCATCCGGAACGCCGTCCGGAACCGCGAGTCGTCCGTCACCGCCGTCAGCAACAAGCTGAACCGCGGCATCGTGGGCGTCCTCGAGGAGGAGGGCTACATCAACGGGTTCGAGTTCATCGAGGATGGCCGACAGGGCCTCATCCGCATCAAGCTGAAGTACGGCCCCCGCGGCGAGCAGGTGATCAACACCATCGACCGCGTCAGCAAGTGCGGACGTCGCGTCTACAGCGGCGTCGGTGATCTTCCCCGTCCGTTGCAGGGCCTCGGCATCTGCATCGTCTCCACCAGCAGCGGCGTCATGAGCGACCGCAAGTGCCGGACCGAGCGGGTCGGCGGCGAAGTCGTCGCCCTCGTCGCCTGACGCCGGTCATTCCCCTCGCGAACCACTCTTCGGCCTGGAACGAACCATGTCGCTCATCGGAAAGCGTGCCATCCCCGTCCCCGCCGGCGTCGAGCTCTCGATCGACGGCGCCCGCAACATCACGGTCAAGGGACCCAAGGGCACCCTCACCATGACCCACCGTCCCGAGGTCTCGGTCACGCATGACGCGTCGGCCAAGACCGTGTCCGTCACGGTGCCCGAGGGCACCGAGCAGGACAAGGGCCGCAAGGCGTACTGGGGACTCACCCGGTCTTTGATCGCCAACATGATCGAAGGCGTGACCAAGGGCTACGAGAAGAAGCTCGACATCGTCGGCGTGGGCTGGAACGCCCAGGTGAAGGGTCAGGTCCTGGCCCTGAACATCGGCTTCGCCAACGTCATCGAGATGCCCATCCCGATGGGTGTCACCGTCGAGGCGAAGGGCCAGAACATCACCATCTCCGGCCCCGACAAGCAGGCGGTCGGAAACTTCGCCTCCTCCGCCCGCATGAAGCGGAAGCCCGAGCCCTACAACGGCAAGGGCATCCGATACGCGGGTGAGCAGATCACCCGCAAGCAGGGCAAGGCGTTCGGCAGCTGATCGAGAACAGACCGCGACCCCCGCATGTCCGCCACCGGAACGCGGGCCACAGGATCAACACGATGGACAGGAACAAGCAGAAGACCGTTCGCCGAGAGCGTCGGAAGACCGGAATCCGCAAGAAGGTCGTCGGCATGCCCGATCGTCCGCGGCTCACGGTGTTCCGTTCGGCGAACCACATCTACGGACAGGTCATCGACGACCTCACCGGACGCACCATCGCGTCCGCGAGTTCGCGGGACAAGGCGTGGGACGGCCCCGGCGGCAACGTCGAGGGCGCTCGCAAGGTCGGCACCACGCTCGCGGAGCGTGCCAAGGGCGCCGGCATCTCGAAGGTCGTGTTCGATCGGAACGGCTTCCGATTCCACGGCCGGGTCAAGGCGTTCGCCGACGCCGCCCGCGAAGGCGGTCTGGAGTTCTGATCACGGTTCATCCGTGAGGAAGCAGCGACATGGCTGAATTGCTCGACGAAAACAGCTCCCTCGAGTCGACCACGGTCGGCATCTACCGCACGTCCAAGACCGTGAAGGGCGGCCGTAACTTCAGCTTCGCCGCCCTCGTGGTGGTGGGCGATCGTCACGGCCGCGTGGGCATCGGATACGCCAAGGCGCCGCAGGTGCCGACCGCGATCGAGAAGGCCCAGAAGGTCGGCAAGCGGAGCCTCAAGGCATACCCGCTTCAGGATCGCACGATCCCGCACGTGGTCGAAGGCCGATTCCTCGCCTCGACCGTGAAGCTCGTGCCGGCCTCGCCCGGTACCGGTGTCATCGCGGGTGCGAGCGTCCGTGCCGTCCTTGAGATGTTCGGCATCCAGGACTGCCTCACCAAGTGCTACGGCTCGACCAACCCCAAGAACGTCGTGAAGGCCACGCTCGTGGCGCTCGGCCAGCTCCGCACCCGTCAGAGCATCGAGGCTCTGCGTGGCGTGGAGCTCGGCGAGACCGACGTCGAGGAAGCCGTTCGCCGCGGTATGGCGTTCATGCCGCAGCAGTCCGGCAGCGAGCGGGCCAAGGCCCCCGTCAACACCGTCGGTGAAGACCGACGTCGCGGCGGTCGCCGCGGCGGTGGTGGAGGCGGTCGCCGCGGTGGTCGCGACGGCGGTGCTCCGAGCGGTGCGCCGGCCCCGGCGGCCGAAGGTGCCGCCCCGGCGGCGACGGATGCGGCCCCGAAGGCCGAAGGTGGCGGCGAGTCCGCCGGCTGATCGAATCAACGACACGAGTCCCGGACGGTCGACACCGTCCGGCACGGCAGGGAGTCCCCGAGCCATGATGATCCACGACATCACCGCGAAGGTCGGTGCCCACAAGAAGCGGAAGCGCATCGGTCGCGGCGAGGCCAGCGGCCATGGCGGCACCTCCGGTCGCGGCCACAAGGGTGCGAAGAGCCGTTCGGGCTACTCGCGCCGAGCCGGCTACGACGCAGGCGGCAAGCAGTTCTACCAGCGGTTCCCGAAGCGGGGCTTCTCGAACGCCCGCTTCCGCACGCTCTATCACGTCATCAACGTCAAGGTCCTCGAAGAACGCTGCGAAGCGGGCGAGACCGTCGATGCGGCGATGCTCGCCGCCCGCGGGATCATCCGTGACACCAGCCTTCCGCTGAAGGTCCTCGGCGAGGGCGAGCTCAGCAAGAAGCTCGAGGTCAAGGCGGCCAAGTTCTCGGGTGCCGCCAAGCAGAAGATCGAAGCCGCAGGAGGCACCGCCACCGAGGGCTGACCGTGATCTGACGCCCCTCCCGTTCCGCATCGGCGGGGCGGGCAAGCCTCTTCGACCACACGGCCTCGAGTTGGAAAGCACGCCGGAATGCTGAACGCCTTCCTCAACATCTTCCGAATCCCCGACCTGCGCAACAAGGTGTTCTTCACCCTGGGCATGCTGGTCATCTATCGCATCGGGTTCTGGGTGCCGCTCGTCGGCGTCGACCAGAGCTCGGTCGCGGAAGCGGCGCGGAAGGCGTCCGAGGATGCGACCGGATTCGGACGCATCGTGCAGTTCGCCTCGATCTTCTCCGGCGGCTCGCTCAGCCAGTCCACGATCTTCGGCCTCGGCATCATGCCGTACATCACGGCGTCGATCATCTTCCAGCTGCTGAACTCGGTCCTCCCGGGACTTCAGGAGCTCAAGAAGGAAGGTGCCAGCGGCCAGCAGAAGATCACCGAATGGACGCGATACGCGACCGTCGGTCTCTGCATCGTGCAGGGGGCGATGTGGCTGCGGTACCTGCAGACGAGCAATCTCGTCCAGGCCCAGTACTTCTCCGGCTCCTCGGTGATGATCTTCTTCGCGGCGG
>CAYZSH010000079.1:4583-10844 GCA_964481025.1 uncultured Isosphaeraceae bacterium | reverse complement strand
CGTCGATCTGCTCGGCACCGCTGCCGACGTCCCGAATGATGCCCTCGAGCTTCTCAAGGAACTTGTTGAACCAGCCGGCCATGACACCGAGTTCATCCTGCTTGCTCGCGTCGAGACGCTGGGTGAGATCACCCTCGCCCTCGGCGATGTCCTGCACGCGGGCGGTCATCGCCGCCACCGGACGCGTGAAGAGCACGCGGATGAGCAGCGCGAAGAGTCCGCAGGCACCGAGCACCAGCGGCGTGGTCCACATCAGACCGTGACCGATGAATCCCGCGACCTGCTGGTCCATGGAGTCCAGCGGCACGACGACCTGATACGCACCATGGGTGTCGCCGATCGACCAGCTCTCCATCGCGAATCCGAGCGGGTCCTTGCCGTCGCCGTCGGTGTCCCACTCGTTGCCGGGGACGCCGTGGCACATCATGCACGACTCGTCGAGACGGATCGCCCGCATGTAATGCAGTGCGTTGTCGGCCTCGTTCACGCGGGCGAAACCGGTCTCGCCGCCGGCGGCGACCTGCGCCTCGAGGTCGTGAAGCAGCTGCTTCTCGAACTCGGTGGTCGGCTCGTTCTCCCGGTTTCGGGCGTCGAACGCCTTGACGTTGAAGGTGATGCCTTCCTTCGTGGCGGCCTCCTCGGCGGTCGTCCAGCCCACGACGACAGGAATCGTCTCGAAGAAGCGGGTGTCGGCGTAGTCGCCACCCTTCTCCATGTGCGCCGCCGCTTCCGTGAGCAGCGAGTCGACGTCGACCGCGCTGATCGACAGGAGATGACTGGCGTGGTTCTTCGCCTCGTCGGCGACCGCGGTGAACGCCGCAGCCTTCTCGACCATCGCGTCGTTGGCGGACTTCTCATAGTCGCGAACGAAGACCCAGTAGTTCACGGCGACGACCGTGACGACGATCGTGATCGCGGTGACGAGAATCCGGGTGCCGAGCCCCAGATTGCTGATGCGGTCCAACATGACGAAAGGCCCCCCGGATGCGTCCGATGCGGACGTTGGGTGGACGGGATCGGACACGATCGATCACCGCCCGACTGGAATCGACGACGTCCGCGCACGAACGGACGTTCACACAGTCAGGGTGATCGGCGACCGCACATCGAATCTGAACCCCGCCACGGGGAAGGAGGCATCCACCCCAGCATCTGACGTCGCCTCACGCCGACCGTCCGGTCAGGCGTCGAATGACGCTCGAATCCGGATCACCGCGGGAAGATCGGCGAGGGTGATCGGACGTCCCGACTTCAACTGCCCCGCGTCGATCGGCACCTGCCCGAGCGGGCATCGCCGGACGCGGAACGGCACGCCGTCGAGATCGCCCTCGATCGTGGAGAGCACGCCCCATCGCGACTGGAACGAGGATCGCCGGAGTTCGACACCACCAAGGTCCTCGAGTTCGGGCTCGAGGTCGTCGAGGTCACGATCCCCGTGGTACCTGATCGACACGACCTCGCCGGGAGCGATCCGTCCGGTCGCGGCATGGCCCGCCAGACGCACGCCGCGATACGGAATGCCTCGATCGGCGGTGCGCGACTCCAGATCCTCGATCGCCTCCATGATCGCGATCGCGACGTCGAGCGCTTCCGCCGCCGGGCCGGGAGCGCCCGCAGCCGCGGCCTCGACCGCGGCCATCGCCTCAAGATGCCGACGCGCCAGCCCTCGACAGCGGGGCGACCCGCCGAGTTCCCGGATCGCCACCGCGAGATCCGGCGCAAGCCCCTCGTGCACGAGCCGCGCCGCCCGACGAGCGAGCTCGTCGGATGCGTCCGATCGGGATCGATCCGCGCGTCGCGTCATGTCGAGACCCCACGGAACTCACTCGGGCGAGGACTCGCCCAGATCGTCGAACGGCAGTCGATCCGCCACCCGACGGATGACCAGCAGCACTCGCCCGCAGGCAAGCAGCACGAAGGCGAACGCCCACGCATGCGCCAGCGAGACGACCACGTCGAACCACCACTGGATCATGCCGGCCGCGATCGTCGGATTCAGGCCCCGTGGATGCGGCCGCGGGATCGACTCGAGGGCCGGCCACGAGACCGGCCAGGCGGCATGGCCGAGACCGACCGAGGCGAGTCCGATCGTCGTGGCCGCGACCCCGGCGACGAGCATCCAGCCGACCGCCCCGCTCACCACGGCGACCAGCAGCATCACCACCGCCCGTGGAAACCGACGTCGCAGCAGACCGGCGACGCGGATCGTGGTCTCGACCGGGTCACCGTCCTCGCAGGCCGCGGCGGGCACGATGAACGGCAGCCCGCAGAACCACGCGACGGCGATCAGGGCACCTGCAAACGCAGGCACGAGCGGAACGATCCAGAACGCCGCCACCACGACATCGAGTCCCGGGATGCGCGTCAGCAAGCCGAACCCCAGCGCCGGGAGCGCCAGCAGGAAGGCGAGCACCGGCGGCAGAAGCACCGCCCCGACCAGCCTCCGCCACGAGGACACGCTCCAGCGAAGAGCGGAGAGCACCGTCACGTCACGATCACGCCCGAGCCGCTCGGCATCGAGTCGCACCAGCATCGCCCAGAGCAGGACGAGCACACCCCCGCCGACCGCCAGCAGCACTCCGTGAAGCAGTTCGCCCGAGACGTCGGTCGCGGGCGCCTCCGCGAACAGCGGCGGATCGGCCCGCCACCGCTCCCACATCTCCACCGCGTTTCCGGGGAACATGCGGCCGCCGATCCCCGCGGCGTGACCGAACCACCCGAGAAACCAGAGGAACCACAGCACGATCCACGCCGGAATCAGTCGATCAGGTCGCATCGCGGCGAAGACCGCGCCGCCGACGACCGCAGCGTCGTCCCGCCACCTCGGCTCGAGATCACCGGGGCGGGAGACGACCGTCACGGTCGGCCAGTCTGGATCGCTGGGAAACTGATTCATGACGTCCAGTCTAGCGATGCGGAAGGACCGGTCAGAGTCAGGGTCAGCCCCCGATCGGCCCGGGACCGAGCGACGAGAGCGTCCGGACGAGATCCGCCGCGATCCAGCGACTGAGCGGATCGGGCCGACCGTCCGGCGTCATCACCGCCGCTGCCTGCATCGCGTGCAGCATCGATCCCGCGTGGTCGATCGCCTCGGCGGTCGGGGTTCCGAGTTCCAGAACCGCGTGGAGCCCCCATGGATGCGTGGTGGCGTTGTCGGGCTGGGTGTGTTCGAGATGCCAGGCGACGGCATCCTGCAGATCGCGCCGATGCCGCTCGACCAGGGCGACCGGTGCCGCCGGGCCACGAGCCTCCGACTCGAGCAGACGACGAAACCCCGCATGCAGCACCGCGAGTTCGCACTCGGTCCAGACCTCGATCGCCAGATCATCCCGCGTCGCCAGCAGCGGCCGAGGTCCCTCGCCGCCCCGCCGCCGACCGGGGAGTTCTCGGAAGGCCTCGAGGTCGTCGGACCCGAGACACCATGCCCAGGCGGCGATCGCCGGATCGTCGTCGCCGAACGGGTGGATCGGCGGGGCTTCGGTCGGCTGAGCGTCGGCGAACGGCCGCAGGAGACCTTCCCAGGTGGCCCGCGAGGTTGGATCGGGTGGGTGCTGCATCGAAAAGGCCTTGCTCCGGGGCGAGAGGGACTTAGTCTAGAGCGATGGAGAACCCGTCTCCGAATCCCGGCGAATCGGACGACACGCTTCGGTGCCCGCGGTGCGGTTGCGATCCGCGGCTGTCCGGCGGCGTGATCGGTCGGACCTGCGCGATCTGTGGAGGACCGCTTCCCGCCGCGGGTGCCGCCCGCCGTCAACCCTCCACCGCGGTGCTCCCGAATCCGCACGACGAGGAATCCGCGTGGCAGGCATGGCAGCACTCGGTGCGGGTCGAACGATGGATCTGGTTCGTCTTCGCGGTCGGCCTGCTCGTCGCGGGCGTGATCGGACTCGTGCGCGGCGCCGGCTGACCTCGGGTCGTCGGGTGTGCCGGGTACCCTGCTCCCCATGAGCACGATCCGCGACACCGCCACCCTCGACTCCGTCCTCGATCGCGTCGACGCGAACTTCGACGCCTCGCTCGATCGCCTCGGCGAGATCCTTCGCATCCCCTCGGTGAGCACCGACCCCGCGCACGACGGCGACGTCCGCGCCGCGGCCGACTGGTTCGTCGGGGTCTTCCGCGAACTCGGGCTCACGGCGGAATCGATCTCGACGCCCGGTCACCCCGTGGTCCTCGCGTCGTCGCCGGCGCCCGAGGGTCGGCCGACGATCCTCTACTACGGCCACTACGACGTACAGCCCGAGGATCCGCTCGACGAATGGCGCACGCCACCGTTCGAACCGACGATCGTCGACCGCGAGGGCCTCGACGGCGGTCGGATCGTGGCCCGCGGCGCCGTGGACGACAAGGGACAGGTCATGTCGATCGTCGAGGCGTTCCGTGCCTGGCGTGACGCGACGGGGTCGCTTCCCGTCGGCGTGGTGGTCATGCTCGAAGGCGAGGAGGAGTCGGGATCACCGAGCCTCGAAGGTTTCCTCGAATCGCACACCGACCGGCTCGCCGCCGACGTGTGCGTGGTCTCGGACACCGGGATGTGGGACGCCGAGACGCCCGCGATCACCACGATGCTCCGCGGCATGGTCTACGTCGAGGTGACGATCGCGGGACCGACGCACGATCTTCATTCGGGCATGTACGGCGGCGCCGTCGCCAACCCCGCGAACCTGCTGGCCCGCATCGTGGCGGCGATGCACGACGATGACGGCCGCGTGACCATCCCCGGCTTCTACGACGGTGTCACCGAGCCGCCCGCGGAGATCCTCGAGAACTGGCGTGGCCTCGACTTCGACGAATCCGGCTTCCTGGCAAGTGCCGGCGTCTCGGTCGCCGCAGGTGGCGAGCGCGGGCGCAGCGTGCTCGAGCGGACGTGGTCACGTCCGACGCTCGACGTGAACGGCATCGTCGGCGGCTACACCGGCGTCGGTGCGAAGACGATCATCCCGGCGTCGTGCCGGGCGAAGATCAGCTGTCGTCTGGTGCCGGGTCAGGATCCGGCGAATATCGAGTCGTCGCTGCGATCGTTCGTCGAGTCGCGACTCCCCGAAGGCTACACCGTGCGGTTCGAGTCTCACGGTGCGAATCCCGCGATCGTGGTGCCCGCGGACAGCCCGTGGTTGTCGGCCGCGTCGGACGGACTGGCGCAGGTCTACGACCGCACGGCGGCGGTCATTGGCACGGGCGGCAGCATTCCGGCGGTCGGCGAGATCTCGTCCCGACTCGGCATCGACGCGCTGCTGGTCGGTTTCGGTCTCGACGACGACCGCGTGCACAGCCCGAACGAGAAGTTCGACCTTCGCTGCTACCGGGGCGGAATCAGAAGCCACGCCGCGATGCTCGCGGCGTTCGCGGATCATCCCCGCGGTTGATCGCGGTGTCGCAGTGGTTCAGTGCCGCCCGTCATCGTCCGGACGCAGTCCCGGCAGGATCGGCGGGTCCTGGACGGAGAGTCGTTCGAGGAACTGACGGCGTCGCGCCTCCTCGATGCGTCTCGCCTGGGCGATGACCCGTGCGTGCGCCACCCGGTGACGGCATTGTCCGCTCGTCCGAACCGCGACCGCGGCCACGAACGCCCCGACGCCGAGGAACGCGAGACCGACGGCCAGCAGCATGGGCGAAGAAAGCATGAGTCAGTCATCGGGCCGCCCTGCCCCGCCGACCAGCGACGACCCGGTTCCCGGTCCGAGTGTCGTTCACTCGACGCCTGCGCGACCCGCGCAGACGTCATCCCCGATCCGCGGGCCCGAGCCGGGGCACTACACTCCGCCTCGATGATCGACCCGGCGATCCAATCGCGACTCTCGGCCTCACTTCGCCTCCGGACACCGGCCCGACTCCGGTCGGGAGTCGGGAGCTGGATCATCGCCCTCCTGCTGGCGATCACGCTGGTCACCGGTCAAGGGGTCGCACAGACCGAGATCACCTTCGAGACGTTCGGCATCGGGAACGCCTATCGCCCCGGTGGTCCGATCGCGGCCCGAATCCGGCTGACGAGCGATCTGGACGAGCCGGCCCCCGGGCTCCTCGAATGGGAGATTCCCAATCCGGACGGCGACCGTCAGATCAACCAGCGCACGATCGAGATCCCGGGCCGAGGGGCCTCGACCACGACGTGGTTGATCGGCGACCTTCCTTCCCGCATCGACCCGTTGGCCGTCTCCGCGGACCCGTGGATGGTCCGACTCTTCGAGTACCGCGACGGCCGTCGCATCCGGGAGATCGCCTCGGCACGACTCGCTCCGTCGGTCTGCGCCGCCCGCCCCA
>CAYZSH010000079.1:0-4483 GCA_964481025.1 uncultured Isosphaeraceae bacterium | reverse complement strand
ATCCGGGAGATCGCCTCGGCACGACTCGCTCCGTCGGTCTGCGCCGCCCGCCCCATCGAGCAGGGCGCCGGCATGGCGGTCGTCATCGGCCCCAACGAGGCGGGACTCTCCGGATACGGCCAGATCCCCGGCCGCGATGATCGCCCCGGACTCAACGAGTATCTCGACGTCGTCCCGAACGTCGAGCCTCCGGATCTGCCGGACTCCTGGCCGGGCTACCAGCAGGCGGACCTCATCGTCTGGACGGCCAACGAGTCTCGATTTCAACCAGGCACGCTCGGTACGCGACTGGTCATCGAGGGCGCCCTTCGCGGATGGTTGGAACGAGGCGGTCATCTGGTCATCGTGCTGCCGCGAAGCGGAGATCCCTGGCGACTCGAAAAGGGCGACGGCGTTCTCAACGACCTCCTCGAGGGCATCGCCCCGATCACCGTGACCGACTACCCGCTTCAGCAGGCGCTTCCGGCCTTGGCGTCTGCGCCGGGACTTCGTGATCCCGAGCGCACGATCACGCTGCACCACTTCGATCCCGATCGACTTCCACCCGTCTGGCGTCCGCTCGCGGGTTTCCGGCCAACGCCACCGCCGTTCGATCCGAATTCCGTGCAGATCCCCGAGGACGCTCCGCCCGCGATCGCGGAACAGATGATCGAGACCGCTCGCGGCATGGTGCCTCCGGCAGCGCCGGTGATCCACGCGATTCGTCGGGATGTCGGACAGGGAACCCTCGACGTCGTCGGAATCGATCCGAGCGATCCCGACATTCGCATCCAGCAGCCTCAGGGGCTGCCCGCCACCTGGGTGTTCTGGAATCCGATCCTCGGTCGACGGACCTTCACGGCCCCCGCTTCCGTCGTGGATGCCCTCGCGTCCAAGCGCGAACTCGTGACCTCGATCGGGACGACGGCGCTCGGCAACGGCCGGCTGATCTCCCGACAGATCGCCCAGCAGGGGTCGGCGCAGAGCGGACTGCTTCTCGCACTGGCCCTCTTCGGCGGCTACTGGTTGCTCGCCGGACCATTGGGATTCGCGATCCTCGGCCGACTCGGCCGCCGTCGTCAGGCGTGGCTCGCCTTCACCGGCACGAGCGTGCTGGCGGCGGTGCTCGGCTGGTTCGTCGGCGAGTTCGCGGTCGTCGTGGAGTCGCCGGTGCGTCACCTGACCGTGCTGCGACATCGCTATGCCGACGAGTCCGCCGCGGCGGACACGCCATTCGATCTGGCGACCTGCTGGTTCTCGGCGCGGCTCGACGGCTACGGCACCGTCGATGTCCGGGTCGGGGATCCCCTGAGCGGGGATGCCGCGACGGGCGGCCTTGATCTGCTGCGGCACTACTCACCGCCGCCCAACGGCTTCGATTCGGGTTTCGTGGACTCGGCCCGGTACGAGGTGGATTCCCGACGTCGCCACGAGATCGCGGCCCCCGCCCGGGCCACCAGCGCCGAGTTCGTCACCAACTGGCGCGGGCGACCGATGGCGACGGGCGACGCATGGCGATCCACGATCTCGGTCGCGCCGGACGACCCGGTCTCGCTGACCATGATCGACCGGGATCTCGTCGAGGTGACCGGCACGCTGGTCAACGGCACCGGCCTCGAACTCACCGACATCCTCGTCGTGCTGGTGGCACCGCTCCGCCTCGCCCCGCTGCCTCTCGACGACTCCGGACTGCCCGGAATCCGCGGATCTCGTGAACGGGTGACCACGCAGCCCCCGAATCTCGGCGGCATGGTCGCGGTGGCCATCGACTCATGGTCGCCCGGCACGCCACTTCCGCTCGGGGGTCAGGGCGGGTGCTTCGGATCGATCCGCCGGGTTCCACAGTTCGGAAGGAACAGCCTCGGGTACGAACTGGACAACCGCTTCCAGTCGCTCGAGGGATCGCTGGACCCGCTGACCGCGGGCGGGAACGTCGACCCCATCGTCGAGCTCCAGGCGCTCTCGCTCTACCACGGTCTCGAGCCGCCTCCGATCGTCCAGACATCCGACGCCGCCCGACGCGGAAGCCGCAAGATCCGCCTGCTCGGCCGCGACCTCGATCTCTCGCGACACCTCTCGGAGCCCGGCATCATCGTGCTGGCGGTCGCGAACGAGGCCCCGTGCCCGGTGCCGATCCAGTTGGACGGCGAGCCGATCGCGAGCGAGGGAACGGTGCTGCTCCAGTGGATACACGCCGTGCCTCCGGAGATCGACGTGCTGATCCCCCCGCGGCCGAGCGAGTTCGACGAAGATCCACAGGCCTCGCAGGCCGATCGTACGACCGTCGAATCACAGCGCAAGGGAGTCGCCGCGGCATGGCGATGATCGAGACCATCAACCTCACCAAGAAGTACGGCGACCTCGTGGCGCTGGACAGTCTCAACCTCGTCGTCGAGGAAGGTTCCTGTCTCGGGTTCATCGGACCCAACGGCGCGGGCAAGACGACCACGATCAAGATCCTCGCGACGCTGCTCAAGCCGACCTGGGGCGAGGCGCGGGTCGACGGTCACGTCGTCGGCTACCAGAACCATCTCATCCGCCCGGTGATCGGTTACGTCCCCGACTTCCTCGGCGCGTACGAGGACATGCTCGTCTCGGAGTACCTCGAGTTCTTCGCCGCGTGCTACGGCATGCACGGCGACAAGCGACGCAAGGTCGTCGGCGACGTGCTCGACCTCACCGATCTGACCTACAAGGCGACGAGCGAAGTGAACGGACTCAGCCGCGGCATGCAGCAGCGGCTCTCGGTCGCCCGCGTGCTGCTGCACGATCCGAAGGTCCTGCTCATGGACGAGCCCGCGTCGGGGCTCGACCCCCGCGCCCGCATCGAGATCCGCGAGCTCCTCAAGGAACTCCGCCGGATGGGCAAGACGATCATCATCAGTTCGCACATCCTTCACGAGCTCGCCGAGCTCTGCAACGCGGTCGCGATCGTCGAGAAGGGGCAACTGCTCTTCAACGGGTCGGTGGCCGAGATCATGCGCCGCGCGGGCACCGGCCGCATGGTGCACATCCGCGTCGACGACCGGTCCGACGAGGCGGCGGAACTGCTCCGCAAGGTCCGCGGCATCTCGATGGTGGACGTGAAGAACGTCGAGGGCGGCCCTCGCATCGACATCGATCTCGATCCCGAAGTCGGGCTGCCGGTCAGCGAGATTCCGAGTCGTCTGATCGCCCAGGGCTTCCGCATCTCACTCATCCAGCAGGAGCAGGTGAATCTCGAGACCGCGTTCATGCGGCTCACCAAGGGACTCGTCTCGTGAGCGACGCAGGTGCGATCCTGCTCGTCGCCGACCGCGATCGCGAGGGCGTGCCCGCCACGCTCGAGCGGGTGACGGCGGTGCTTGAGGCGCGCGGCCGCCGGGTCGTCGCGATCGAGCCGGAGCATCCGGTCCCGGCCGAGTCGTTTGCGCTGGTGGTCGTCCTCGGCGGCGACGGCACGATCCTCGGCCAGGCCCGACGACTCGCGGAACGGGGCGTCCCGATCGCGGGCGTGAACGTCGGGCGGCTCGGCTTCCTCGCCGGTTTCGACGCCGAGGGGTTCGAACGAGCCGCCGACCGGATCCTCGGCAGCGATCCCCCGGTGGTCGAACGGATGATGCTGGAAGTCCGCGTCGAGCACGCCGGCGACCACGAGGCGGACACGGACGATGTCTGGTCCCCGCTGCTCAACGACGGTGTGGTCACCGCGGGCGAACCGTTCCGCATGATCGAACTCGAGGTCGACTTCGCGGGTCGCACCGGTCCGCGGCTCTCCGGAGACGGCATCATCGTGAGCACGCCGACCGGTTCGACCGCGTACAACGCGAGCGCCGGTGGTCCGATCGTGCACCCCGGGTGCGAGGCGATCGTCATCACGCCGCTCGCCGTGCACAGTCTCGCGTTCCGCCCGGTGGTCGGTCGCCCCGACGAGGCCCCGTCGATCCGGGTGATCCGGGCGAACGAGGGAACCACGCTCGTCATCGACGGCCAGAAGACCCGACGACTCCGTGCGGGCGACGTGGTCCGCTTCCGACGCAGCGCCCACCGGGTCAGACTCGTCCACGACCCGACCAGTGACTTCTGGGATACGGTGGTCCGCAAGATGCGCTGGGCCACGGGCCCGACCTATCGCGACCGCTGACACGACCTCTCTCCTCTCCCCATTCCCCACCCCTCCTTCCTGCCCCATGATCGACCTCAAGGATCTCCGCGACCACCCCGACCGCTACCGAGACGGCGCCGCCGCCAAGGGGACGGTGATCGACATCGATCGGGTGCTCGAACTCGACGCCGAGAAGCGTCGTCTCCAGACCGAGCAGGAGGAGTGCCGCGCCGAACAGAAGCGGCTCGGCAAGGAGACCGGTCCTCGCATCGGCCAGTTGAAGGGACAGTTGAAGTCCGCCGAGGGCATGGACCGTGAGCGGATCGAGGCGGAGATGGTCGAGCTCGAACGTCGGCCGATCATGCTCAAGGATCGCATCCACGCCCTCGACGGCGAGATCGCGGCGATCGAGCCGGAACT
>CAYZSH010000078.1:0-10921 GCA_964481025.1 uncultured Isosphaeraceae bacterium | reverse complement strand
CCGATCAGGATGCCGGTGGCGTGTCGTCATCGACGAGTGACCCGGACGACAGCGAGCCGGACCCCGACGATGACGGGGCCCGGCTCGCGGGCATGACGGTCGACGTCTGAGCGTCGCGGGAATCAGGCCTCGGCGACGGTCAGCGGCACGGTGCCCGCCGACTCGCCGTCGAGTTCTGGCCAGGATCCCGGGAAGAACGCGGCGTCGCGCTCGGTGAGCGGCTCGAGCGCATCGAACCAGGTCGCCTTCGGATCGAACTTCGCGAAGAACGGCTGACGCACGAGTTCCGCGCGGCGGCACTGCAGGTACTCGAGCACGAACGCCTTCTCGCCGCCGACTTCCTGCACGCCGAGCACGTGGACCTTGCCGGGGAACGCCGACATCGACGGTCCGCGCACGGTGCGGGCGATGCCGCTGACCTGCTGGTACGCCTCGCGGAAGATGCGGTGGCACTCGTGCAGCGGCGTCTCGAAGTAGCCACGGGCACCGGTGTCACGCTCGACGAAGAAGTAGTACGGAATGCAGCCGAGCCGCACCCCGGTGTTCCAGAGATCCACCCAGACGTCGACATCGTCGTTCACGTGGCGGATGAGCGGACTCTGCATGCGGATGTTCGCGCCCGTCTCGCGGATGCGCCGAACGGCCTCCTGAGCGATGCGGGGCGAGAGTTCGACCGGATGCGAGTAGTGGCCCATGATCGCGAGCGTGCGGCCGCTGGCGACGATGCGACGGAAGCAGTCGAGAAGTTCCTCGGCGTCGGCGTCGGTGACGTACCGCTGCGGCCAGTACGCGACGCTCTTGGTGCCGATGCGGATCGTCTGGACGTGCGCGAGTTCCGGATCTTCGAGGATGCGATCGATGTAGCGGGCGAAGACCTTGGTCTTCATGACCATCGGATCGCCGCCGGTGAAGAGCACGTCGGTGACCTCGGGATGTTCGCGGAGGTAGCCCGCCAGTTGCTCGACGTCCTTGTTGGCGAACTTCAGGTCGTCGAGTCCGACGAACTGCGCCCAGCGGAAGCAGAACGTGCAGTAGGCGTGGCAGGTCTGTCCGGCGGCGGGGAAGAACAGGACCGTCTGGTCGTACTTGTGCTGGATGCCGGGAACCGGCTCGCCGTTCACGGTCGGGACGTTGTGCGTGGTCTGTCCCGCCGGATGCGGGTTGAGTTCGTACTGGATCTCGCGGACCGCCTCGTCGAGCGCGGCCTTGTCGCCCGCGTGCATGAGCGTGCGGACCCGCTCGAACTGCTCGGGGGAGAGCATGTCGGGATGCGGGAAGGTCAGGCGGAAGATCGGATCGTCGGGAACGGCGTTCCAGTCGATGAGCTCCTCCATCACGTACCGATTGGTGCGGAAGGGCAGCACCAGCGAGACGACCTCGACGCCTTCACGGATGTCGGCGTCGAGCAGGTCCCACTCGGGCTGCTTGGCGACGTTGCCGCGGGTGACGGGTTGGAATCGCTCCGGCTCGAACGAGGGGCGGGGCGATGGCGTGTTCTCCTGGATCATGAAGGTGCGGCCTCCATCGGCTCGGTGGCGTTGGAGACGGCGCTCCGTGGCCACGGGGTCGTGGGTGTCACCCTTTGATACGAGCCCCGATCACGGGGCGGGCAACGGGATTGGATGGGCCACACGCCACCGGCGATTCGAGGTGCGAGCGACGTCGTTTGGTCGTCGCTGCAACAGGGGAGGCGTCCGATGAGCGGACGGCTCGAATCACACCGGACACGAAGCCCGTCGATCCGCCGACGATGCCGAAGCATCGCGACGAACCACAGCCACCACTATAGGGAATGCCGCCCCTCTTCGTCCCGTGTTGTGGGTGCTCAGCCTGACGCGATCGCGTTCTCGGTCTGGGAACCGCGTTTCGACAGCGTGAACGGCATCAGAAGTGCGACCGAGAACTGGATCACGCCGCCGAGCAACCAGGCGCCGGAAACGCCGAGGTGTGTCTCCACGGTTCCGGCAAGGCCCTGGGCGCCGGCGACTCCGAAGTTCATGAGAGCCATGAACGCGGTGAACTGCGTGGCCGCGACCGCGGGGCGACAGATGCCGAAGCAGACCGCGAAGAACGCCGCGTTGATGCATCCGAGCAGGAACGCCTCGGCGACGACGTAGCTCCAGATGACGCTGCGGATCTGGAAGATCTCGCCGTTCATGCCGAGGCCGAACGCCACGAGCAGCAACGCGAGCACCACGCTGCACATCGCGACGATGCGACGTGGTCCGACGAGGTCGGCGAGGAACCCGCCCGACACGGCGCCGACGAGTCCCGCGATGATGCCCGCGCCTCCGGTGACGGCGCCGTACTCCTCCTGGCTCCACCCGAAGTCCCGGACGAAGAGCACGGTTCCGATCGGCGAAAGCATGCCGCTCGCGGTGGTCGCGAGAAGGGCCACGGCCGCGGTGGCGAGCGCCGCGCGGTTGGCGAACCCGAGTGCGAGTTGGTGCAACAGTCCGACGACGGAGTGCACCGGCTGGTCCGGCGTCTCCGGCGTCTCAGGCGTCTCCTCATGGTCGTCCGGAACCGGCGTCTCGGCGGCGCCGACGGGCCGCCCGCCCGGCCAGCGACGCTCACCGGGGCGTTCGACCGTGAACAGTGGCAGCAGGGCGATCGCAGCCACCAGCACGACCATGCCCGCGAAGGCGCCGTGGAGCCCGGTCGTTCCCGCGAGAATCGAAAGCCCGCCACCGCCGATCGCGGTGCCGGCGTACTTCGAGCCGTACATGAGGCCGCTGGCCTTGCCCCGGTCCTCCGGCGGAAGGAGGTCGATCGCGAGGGCGTCCACGCAGACGTCCTGAAGGCTGTTGAAGATGTTGTGCGCGACGATCCAGCCCCCGAGCACGACGAGCGACGTGGCCGGATCGGGAATCGACCACATGCCGACGAGCGTGGCGACCATGCCCGCTTGCGCCGCGAGAATCCAGGGCCGTCGCCGCCCGTACCGGGTCGATCCGAACCGATCGACGAACGGACCCCAGACCCACTTGAACGCCCACGGCAGCGTCCCGAGTGCGAACACGCCCCCGATCTCGCCCGAGTCCACACCGTCCGCGGCGAGCGCCGCGGCGAGCGTGACGGTCAGGAAGCCGAAGGGAATGCCCTGCGCGACGTAGAGCGCGCACAGCACGACGAGGCGCATCCCACGATGTTCGGAGAGGGCGATCATGTCCCGATGGAACCGAAGGAATGGACCCGGAGGGGGTCGAACCCTCACGCCGTTTGCACGGCCGCGGCTTTTAAGGCCGCTGCGTCTGCCGATTCCGCCACAGGTCCGTTCTGAGTCGAGGAGGTCTGGAAGCGACGAGGTGAAAGCGTAGCGGGACGGCGTCCATACCGTGGGGCCGGGCTCGGGCTCGGGGCACCCGTCGGTCCGACGCCGGGTCCCCTCACCGCAGCGTCCAGTGGTGGCGGCCCGCCTCGCGTCGCTTGTTCGCGGCCTCGTGGTCGAACCGTTCGTCCTCGGGGCGATCGACCAGAAGATCGGTGTCGTCGCCCGCATGCTCGCGGGCGGCGAGGAGTTCTCGTCGCAATCGTGCGACGAGCGCCGTGTTCGCCGGGTCGCGGGCGAGGTCGATCGTCTCCGCGGGATCGTTCGCGAGATCGAACACCTGCCAGCGATCGATGCGGGGATGCCAGATCACCTTCCACCGATCGTTCCGCCACGAACGGTGCAGATCCCGGTAGCGAAGGAGCACATGGTTTCGATCGGTCGGGCGGTGAAGGTCGGCGCCCTCCATGCTGGGCGGGATCTCGACACCACACGCGGCGAGGATCGTCGGGGCGAGATCGTGAAGGTATGCGAAGTCGTCGCGGACCATGCCGCCGGAGAATCCACCGCCCGCAAGGATCATCGGAGCCCGCATCGAATGTTCGTACAGGCTCTGCTTGCCAAGCAATCCGTGGCTGCCGATCGCGAGTCCATGGTCGCTTGCGAAGACCACGAGCACGTCGTCCAGCACTTCGTGTCGATCGAGCGTCGAGATGACCTCGGCCACCTGGGCATCGATCTCCTCGATCATCATCTCGTAGATCGCGATCTCCCGACGAAGATCCTCCTCGGTCCGCGGCCAGCCCAGCAGCGTCTCGTCGCGGATCGTCATCTCGCCGTTGTCGAAGGGATGCACCGGCAGGGCGTTCTCGGGCAGCGTCACGCGGCTCGCCCGCGCGGCCACGTCATCGTCGCCGGGAACGGTGCGAGGATCGTGCGGCGCGGTGAAGCAGAGGTGCAGCACGAACGGACGTTCGGCGTTGGCGGTGAGATGATCCTCGAGAAACTCGACCGCGGCGGCGCCGAACTCGCGGGTGCTGTATTCGCGGAGCGAGCGAACGGTCGGCTCTCCGTCGAACGGGCGATCCTCGACCTGCAGCGTCCAGTGGCTGCCCATGCCGCCGAAGAGCACGGACGAGCCGCTCTCGAACGCCCGATCGAACCATCGTCGTCCCGCGTGCCACTTGCCGATGTGGTGGGTCCGCCAGCCGGCCTGTCGAAGCGACTCGGGCCACAGGGCGAGGTCGTCGTGCCGCTGGGCCTGCGACCAGTCTGGGGTGGTCCAGTCGCTGCCGCCGGTCAGCATCCGGGAGCGGCTCGGCAGACAGACCGCGGGGGACCGCGAGCCCTGGCAGTACGCGCGATCGAAGCGGGTGCCGCGAGCGGCGAGGGCGTCGATCGCCGGGGTCTCGAGGCCGTCCCGTCCCGCGACGCCGAGGAAGTCGGCCCGCTGGTCGTCGGTCAGGATGAAGACCACGCCGCGGACCGGGGGGGAGGCCGCGGACCGACCCGCGGTGGTGGTCAGGGCAAGGAGCAGACCCAGAATCCAGAGCGATGTCCTCATCGTGGCAGCATCGGGATCCCACGGGCCGCGTCAACCGTCAGTCAGGCCGATTTGGTCGATCCGGGCGAGATCGAACTCTGGACAGGGGCGGCTTCGGAGCCCGCTTGGGAACCTGTTTCCGCGATGATGGCACGGAGCGGTTCGCCGTTGACGCGGCGGACCGGCCCTTCCGGGCTCTGCCTTTCCCGGCTCTACCTCGCATCGACACGAACACTCGCACCCATGGAGACCGCACCATGCTCTTCAGACTGATCTACGACGAGGACCTTGCTCAGGCCGCCTACCTCATCGGCTGCCAGAAGACCGGCGACGCGATCGTGGTCGATCCCGAGCGGGACATCGATCGGTATCTCGATCTCGCCGCCGAGCACGGTCTGAAGATCACCGCGGTCGCCGAGACCCACATCCACGCGGACTTCCTGTCCGGCGCTCGCGAACTTGCCGAGAAGGTCGGGGCGAAGGTCTACGTCTCCGGGCTCGGCGGACCCGACTGGCAGTCGAAGTGGGTCTCGAAGTACGACCACCAGATTCTCGCCGACGGTGACGAGTTCATGGTCGGCAACATCAAGTTGACCACCGTCCACAGCCCCGGCCACACACCCGAGCATGTCTCGTACCTGGTGACCGACATCGGCGGCGGGGCTGACACGCCGATGGGCATCATCACCGGCGACTTCGTGTTCGTCGGCGACCTCGGTCGTCCCGACCTGCTCGAATCCGCCGCCGGCCTCGAGGGCATGATGGAACCGTCGGCCCGCACGCTCGCCGGCACCGCGCAAGCGTTCCTCAAGCTCGACGATCACATCCAGATCTGGCCCGCGCACGGCTCCGGCAGTGCCTGTGGCAAGGCGCTCGGCGCCGTGCCGCAGTCGACCGTCGGCTACGAGAAGCGCTACAACCCCGCGCTCAAGCTCGCCACCGACGAGCAGGCGTTCGTCGACTTCATCCTGGCCGGCCAGCCCGAACCCCCGGTCTACTTCGCCCGCATGAAGGCGTGGAACCGCGACGGCGTGCCGCTGCTCGGCGAGGTGCCGACGCCGAAGCGACTCGCCGCCGGTGACATCGCCGTCGC
Source organism: uncultured Isosphaeraceae bacterium (assembly GCA_964481025.1). GTDB lineage: Bacteria > Planctomycetota > Phycisphaerae > Phycisphaerales > SM1A02. Next base: position 5,014 of record CAYZSH010000078.1, on the reverse strand, counting down.
GGTCAAGGGCGTGCGCGTGATCGATGTGCGTGGCTGGGACGCGTTCCGAGACGCCCATCTCCCCGGCGCGAACTGGACCACCGATGGTCTCGGCTTCCTGATGGCGGTCGGCTCCTACGTCGAGGCGGACGAACGCATGGTCCTCGTCTGCGAGGAGAGTCAGGTCGACGTGCTCGTGCGGGATCTCGTCCGCATCGGACTCGACAAGGTCGAGGCGGTCATCACGCCCGACGTCTTCGACGCGTACGTCGCTTCCGGCGGTGCCGTCGAGTCCACGCCGGAGATTCCGGCGAACGAGCTCTGCGACAGCCTCGACGGTCCGCACGTCAAGGTGCTCGACGTCCGTCGTGCCGCGGAGAACCAGATCGAGGCGATCGAGCACGCGGTGAACGTCGCGCACACCCGGCTCGTTCCCCGGATCGGTGAAGTGCCGACCGGCGACGGGCCGATCTACGTGCACTGTGCCGGCGGCATCCGCAGCGGCATGGCGGTCAGCGAACTCCGTCGCCGCGGCTTCGACGCGGTGAACGTCGCCGGTGGCTGGAGTGCGATGAAGAAGGCCGGGTGCACCCGCGCCGTCGCGACCTCCGGCTGACTCGGGACCAGACGAGCCCACGCGGGGCGGTGCATCCCGTCGAACGGATGCCCGCCCCGCGACCTTGCTTGACCCTCGACTTGTCCGTGCACACTTCCCATGATTGAAGCAATCGGCGGCATCGTGATCGGTCTCTGCCTCGGCCTGCTCGGGTCGGGGGGGTCTATTCTCACCGTGCCCGTGCTGGTCTACCTGTTGCAGCACGATCCAAAGGCTGCGATCGCGGAGAGCCTCGCGATCGTCGGCGGCATCGCGCTGGTCGGCGCGATCGAACCGGCGTTGCGCAAGCGCATCGACTGGCCGAGCATCCTGTTCTTCGGTCTCCCGGGGGTCGGCGGCACGGTGCTCGGCGCGTGGGTGGCGCAGTACATGAGCGGCGTGGTCCAGCTCGTCATCTTCTCGGTGGTGATGCTGCTCGCGGCGGGACTGATGTTCCGCGGCCGGTCCGAAGCCGAGGACGCGCCGACCGACCGGACGCTTCGTGACTACGGCCTCATCGTCATCGAAGGGCTCGGCGTCGGCGCCTTGACCGGGATCGTCGGCGTCGGCGGCGGATTCCTGATCGTGCCGGCACTGGTGCTGCTCGGGCGGCTGCCGATGCGGATCGCGGTCGGCACGAGTCTGCTCATCATCGCGGCGAAGAGCGGGGCCGGGTTCTTCGAGTATCACGGCCAGATGGTCGAGGCGGGGGTGCCGATCGCGTGGAAGACGATCGGGGTCTTCATCGCTCTCGGCGCGATCGGCACGCTGGTCGGTGGTGCGATCGGTGGTCGACTGCCGCAGCAGCGACTCAAGCAGGTCTTCGCGGTCTTCCTGATCGTGATGGGCGCGGTGATTCTCGTGAAGGAAGGTCGGAAGCTGATCATGGTCGATGATGCCGTGAATCAGCAGGTGGAACCGGTCGGGCAGGCGGAGTCGGTCGACGTCGGTGCCTGATCTCCGACGGATGGAGGCGCATCCGGTAGTCTCCGGGAATGATCCGCCTCGACGGCGTCTCGGTCCGGCTGGGACGCGGATCCAATGCGACGCAGGTGCTTGATCGCCTCGACCTCGTGATTCCACGGGGCGCGACCGTGGCGCTCGTCGGTCCGAGTGGATGCGGGAAGAGCACGGTTCTGCGGACGATCCTCGGGCTGATCACCCCGGATGCGGGCACGATCACGGTGGCCGACACGGCGGTGACCCCGCAGTCCCGAGGCGACATCCGCCGGCGGACCGGCTTCGTGATTCAGGATGGTGGACTGTTTCCTCACCTCACAGGGCGGGGGAACGCGGCATTGCCCATGGTGCGGGAGCGATGGCATGCTGCAAGGATCGAGGCCCGGCTCGGAGAGCTCGCGGAACTCGTCGAACTGGATGCCGACATGCTTGATCGGCATCCCGCCGAACTCAGCGGCGGGCAGCGACAACGCATCGCACTGATGCGGGCATTGGCGCTGGAACCGGATCTCCTCCTCATGGACGAGCCGCTCGGGGCGCTCGATCCCAGGATCCGCTGGCGACTGCAGCAGTTGCTCCGCTCGTTGTTCCAACGACTGGGAACCACGGTGGTGCTGGTCACCCACGATCTCGCCGAAGCTGATTGGTTCACGGACGACATCGCGCTTCTGCACGACGGCCGGGTTCGACGTCGTGGTCCGCTGGCGACGATCGCGGACGATCGCGAGGATGACTTCGTCTCGGCGTTCGTCGAATCGCATGAACATCTTCGGTTGTCGGATGGAGGAGCTGATCGATGATCCGGTGTCTGATGATCATCCTGATGCTCGTCTGCACGCCTTCGCTTCGGGCCGACGATGCCGTGGTCATCGGATCGAAGAACTTCACCGAGGGGGTGGTGATCGGCGATCTCGCGATGCTGGTGCTGCATGCGTCGGACATCGACGCGACGCATCGCCGTTCCCTGGGTGGCACGCGGGTGCTCTTCGAAGCCCTTCGAAGCGGGCAGATCGACGCGTACGGTGACTACACCGGGACGTTGTCGCAGGAACTCGTGCCCGGCACACCGCCGGAGGTCCCAGCGTTGCGAGCGGCGCTTCGTCCACTCGGACTCGGCATCACGGGGTCGCTGGGCTTCAACGACACCTACGCGATCGCCGTCCGTCGCGATCTTGCGGAAGCCCGCGGGATTCGGACGATCTCGGATCTGCGGGGGCACCCCGATCTGATCGTCGGCGTCGGCAACGAATTCCTCGGCCGATCCGACGGTTGGCCGGGACTGAAGACCGCGTACCGACTGCCGCAGACCGACGTGCGGGGCTTGGAACATGATCTCGCGGTGGCGGCGCTTCGGGACGGCGCGATCGATGCCACCGACGTCTACACGACCGAAGCCAAGATCGATCCGGCAACCATGGTGCTGCTGGAGGACGACCTGGCGTTCTTTCCGCCGTATCAGTCGGTCATCGTCCATCGGTTGGATCTCGCGGATCGAATGCCCGGTGCGATCGAGGCCTTCGCCTCGCTGGAGGGGCGCTTCGACGAGACGACCATGCAGGGAATGAACGCGGCGGTCGAGATCGGCGGTCGTGCCGAGGTCGAGGTTGCGTCCGACGCGCTGGCGAGGGTGATGGGCGTCGAGGTCGAGGCGGCGATCATCGGACCCGTCTCAAGGATTCTGCGCCGGACGATCGAGCATCTTCGTCTCGTGATGATCGCCATGGGGCTCGGAATCGCCATCGGCGTGCCGTTGGGAGTGGCGGCCTTCCGCCATCCGCGCACCGGAAGATGGATCCTCGGTCTGGTCGGCGTGCTCCAGACGATTCCGAGCCTGGCGCTGCTGGTCTTCATGATTCCGCTGCTGGGAATCGGGGCGGCGCCCGCGATCGCGGCCCTGTTTCTCTACAGCCTGCTCCCGATCGTCCGGAACACCGAACTCGGTCTGAGGTCCATCTCGCCGAGCCTGCGGGAGTCGGCTGCGGTGCTCGGATTCGCGCCGTGGGAGCGGTTTCGGCGGATCGAACTTCCCCTGGCGCTCCCTGCGATGCTCGCCGGCATTCGGACCAGCACGGTGATGATTATCGGATTCGCCGTGCTCGGGGCGCTGATCGGTGCCGGTGGGTACGGGCAACCGATCCTCAACGGCGTTCGATTGCTCGATGAGCGGCTGATCATGGAGGGTGCGATCCCCGCCGCGGTCATGGCGATCATGGCGCAGTGGCTGTTGGGCGTCGTGGAGCGTCATGCGGTGTCACGCGGGCTTCGTATTCACGCACGATCGTGAACTTCGTGTGAGTTCATGGGTAGTTCAGGCGTTTTTCCCGCGAGAAGCGATGGTTCAGCCGAATCGGCCAATGAGAGCGGGTAGGGTCGGAAGGCGCTGCGGATTCCAGTCCGCGTGTGCACGAACCCGTCATCAACCGATCCGGAGCTGAATTCGTGAGCGATGCCACGACGTCCGATGCCTCGACCACCCATCTCCCCGAGACCGACGGAGAGTTCCGTCGCGACATCGTCGAGGGGCTCTCTGCGCCGTATCGTCGGGTTCCGAGCAAGCACCTCTACGACCATCGCGGGGCCGAGCTCTTCGAGCGGATCTGCGAACTGCCCGAGTACTACCCGACCCGGACCGAGATGGGCATCATGTCCACGAAACTCGACGAGATCGCGGACGCGGTGGGAGACAACGCCCGGGTGGTCGAGTACGGGAGCGGGGCGAGCACCAAGACCAGAATGCTGCTTGATCGGCTCGAATCACCGAGCGTGTACCACCCGGTGGACATCTCGCGGCGGCAACTGGTGGAGACCGCGCGGGCGTTGGACGAGGAGTTCCCCGAACTCGACGTCCGCCCCTGTCACGGCGACTTCAACGTTCGACTGGAACTCGACTCGACGTCTCCCGGCGACGGCCGAACGATCGCGTATTTCCCGGGTTCGACGATGGGCAATCTGCCGGTGGACGACGCCGAGGGGCTGCTTCGTCGGACGCGCGATCTCGTCGGCCGCGACGGGGCGTTCCTGATCGGCATCGATCTCGTGAAGGACATCGAGGTGATGGAGCGGGCCTACGACGATGCCGCCGGTGTGACCGCGGCGTTCAACCTCAACCTTCTGGATCGAATGCGGTCCGAACTGGGCGCGGTCCTGGATCCTGGGGCTTTCCGCTTCCGGAGCGGCTGGAATCCTGCGCGATCCGCGATCGAGAGTCGTCTCGTCGCGTCACGTCCGACCGAGATCGTCATCGATGAGCATCGATTCGACTTCGACGAGGGTGAGTTCATCCATACCGAGGATTCGCGGAAGTTCGACCTCGAGCACTTCCTTCCGCATGCGGAACGCTGCGGCTTCGCCGAGGCGAAGATCTGGACCGACCCGAAGGACTGGTTCGCGATCATCCTTTTGGAATCGGCGGCGTAGGGGAAGGGAGAGGACGGGAGAGAGGAAAGTGGAGAGTGGGGAGAGAATGGAGAATGAGGGGCG
>CAYZSH010000077.1:0-11024 GCA_964481025.1 uncultured Isosphaeraceae bacterium | reverse complement strand
AGACGCTGTGCGACCCTGACTTCAACCAGCGCCGCAAGGGCAATCGGACGCCGTTCGAGTGCCTGTCGTCCTCGCCCGAAGAATACGAGCAGGTCTTGGAGCGCGTGCGTCACTTTCGCGGCGAGTCGCGCAGCAAGAAGTTCCGCCTTTTCTCGATCTCCGAGATCGACGAGTCGTTCAAGCAGCGGCAGCTCCAGGACACCCGCTACGCGAGCAGGCTTGCCGCCGACTATCTCCGCCTCCTCTATGGCCCTGAGGGGGCTTCCCGCGTGGAGACGCTCGGCGGATCGGTGACCGCGCATCTGCGTCGCCAATGGGGACTGAATGGCGTCCTTTCGGGCACGTCGGAGAAGGACCGATCCGACCATCGTCACCATGCGATCGACGCGGTGGTCATCGCTTCATGTACGCGATCGATCATCAAGCGGATGTCGGACGCAGCGGCACGGGCCGAGATGACCGGTGGGCGGAACCTTCTACTGGACTTCAAACCACCATGGCCCGAATTGGCCGAGTCGGTCAGGGAACGCATGAACTGGGTCGTCGTCAGCCATCGCGCCAACCGCACCGTGAACGGAGGCCTGCACGACGAGACGAACTACGGACCTCCGAGTCGGCGTCGAGAGGCGGGCACTGAGGGGCCGCACGGCCATGTCCGGAAGGCGGTCGCAGGCCTCAAGCCGGGCGAGATCGATCGCATCGTGGACCCTGCGGTGAGGGCTGCGGTGGTGGCATGGATCCAGGCTCACGGAGCCGGGGCCTTGTCCAAGATTGATCCCGCCAAGCCGGATCAGTTCCCGTTCATGCTTGCCAAGGATGGGCGGCGCATCCCGATCAAGCGGGTTCGGATCAGGGCGTCCGTCAGCACGGTGGCGATCGGCCAAGGCGATCGAACCCGGTACGTCGCGCCGGACTCGAACCATCACATGGCGGTGTTCGAGGTCCCCGGCCGGAAGGGCGAGCCCGCCTGGAAGGGGCGGATCTGCACTCGGCTGGAGGCCATGCGGCGGGCCGCGGCCAAGTTGCCTGTGGTGGATCGCTACGGGATCGAAGGCGGGCGCTTCCTGTTCTCCCTCTGCTCCGGTGACTCGATCGAGTACGACACCGAAGGCGGTGGCCGGGCGATCGGCGTCGTCAGCAGCGTGTCGGAATCCATGATCGAGTGGCGGGCGGCCAGCGACGGCAGGGCTGCGACGGAGCTTCGTAAGGCAGGCGCGGCTGGTGGTCGTCTAACTCGGAGTTTGTCGGGCCTTAGAAAACTCCGGGTGAGGCGTGTGTGTGTTGTTCCGAGTGGCTCCGTGAGTACAGCAGGTGACTGATCGCCTGATCGACCTGTCTGAGTACGCCGCTCACCTTGCGATCGACAGTGGCCTGCTCTCGATTGAGGTTGGCAACTCGAAGGTGACGGTGCCCACCCGTGAGATCGCGGCAGTGATCATCTCCCATCCCGGAACCACCATCACCGGCTCCGCGCTGGCCGCCCTCGGAATCTCCGGCAGCGTCATCGTGGCTGCGGATCCGACGCGACTTCCCGCCATGATGGGCGTTGGTGTGGTGGGGAACACGATTCAGACCGAGCGGATTCGCGTGCAAGCCCTGGCGAAGCAGCCGCTCATGAAGCGGCTGTGGCAGCAGATCGTCAGAATCAAGGTCCAGCGTCAAGCCGAGGCACTTCGCCTGCTGACGGGAAACGACCGTGGCCTGCGTGGCCTCGCCGATTCCGTCCGCTCAGGCGATCCGGAGAACGTCGAGGCCCAGGCTGCCAGACGGTACTGGTCGGCGCTGATGGGGCCCGGGTTCACCCGTGACAAGGAGTGGGGCGGGTTCAACGCTACGCTCGACTACGGCTATGCCATCGTCAGAGCCTTTGTGGCCCGGAGCATCGTGGCAGCCGGTCTGCATCCATCCCTCGGACTGCATCACCGCAACCGATACAACCCGCTTTGCCTCGCCGACGATCTCTTCGAGCCATTCCGCCCGGAGGTGGACGTTACGGTCCACCGACTGTGGGCGGGCAACGGGAACTTGGTCGACCTCGCCCCGCGAACGAAGAAGACCTTGGTGGCGGCGGTGACTTGTCGCCGCGACTGCGGCGGCGAGATGCGACGCCTTGGCGACGCCTGCCAAGCCCTTGCGGTCTCGCTGGTGCGTTGCCTCGCTGGCGAAGAGAAGCGGCTGACATACCCAGAGATGCTGGCGACCGAGTCAGGCAGCGACAGGTGCTGAGCGAGTACCGGCCGGTGTGGACGCTCGCCATGTTCGACCTTCCCGTGGCGACGAAGCGACAGCGCCGGGCAGCGACGCAGTTCCGCCAATTCCTGCTGCGACAGGGCTTCCAGATGCTTCAGTTCTCGGTGTATGCCCGCTATCTCGACTCGGCGGACGCAGCCGACGAGCACGCCTCTCGCATCCGGCTCATGCTCCCCCGGGAGGGCGAGGTCCGGATCCTGTCCATCACCGATCGGCAGTTCGGGAAGATGCAGGTCTTCTCTGGCAAGAAACGGCTTCCGCCAGAGCCTCCGCCCGAGCAACTGATGCTGTTCTAGCGGCCGACTGCGACGACAAGCCAAGGAACAGCAGTGCCTTGGAGCGTGCGTAGTGTAGTTGGGCGACGCCTACCGGCCGGTCACAGCCGCGGGGAGCCGCGAGTTCGCCGAGCGGCAAGTGTAGTTGGGCGACGCCTACCGGCCGGTCACAGCCGAAGCCATGAGGCAGATCGGATGACGGCCAGTGTAGTTGGGCGACGCCTACCGGCCGGTCACAGCGTCGATGCCGACGCGCATGCTGCGGCACCGAGTGTAGTTGGGCGACGCCTACCGGCCGGTCACAGCCCGTACGCGCATCGCTTCGTCGTGATCGCAGTGTAGTTGGGCGACGCCTACCGGCCGGTCACAGCGGATACCTGTGCCTAGGGGCCTTTGCCCTGAGTGTAGTTGGGCGACGCCTACCGGCCGGTCACAGCCCGACGTGTGGATGGGTGTGGACCTGTCCAAGTGTAGTTGGGCGACGCCTACCGGCCGGTCACAGCGCTTGGCAGCAGAAGACGGGGCAGCGCCTGAGTGTAGTTGGGCGACGCCTACCGGCCGGTCACAGCCCGTTTGGCAAGCTCACGACGGGCCACTTGAGTGTAGTTGGGCGACGCCTACCGGCCGGTCACAGCTAGGCCTTGGGCGTATTACCGAACAGTCCAAGTGTAGTTGGGCGACGCCTACCGGCCGGTCACAGCATCGATCCGCCAGCAAACGAAAGCGGGCGAAGTGTAGTTGGGCGACGCCTACCGGCCGGTCACAGCCTTTCCCTACCCCAATTGGAGCGAGTGCCAAGTGTAGTTGGGCGACGCCTACCGGCGGGTGCCAGGATCCAGGCGGCGCTCACCTACGGCGATGCTTCGGCTTGGTCCGGCACGGCTTCGGCGTGCGTCTCCCTCTGCGTCGCGGGCACACCAATCGACGGAGCATTCCAGGCAGCGGTCGAACCTGTGATTGGGTAGTCATGCCACCAATCGTCGGGCAGGAATCGGGCATCCCCGAGAACGCTGCCAAGACTCCGAGTCCTCTCGGAAGGGGCGGTCCCGGGCGATCTAGCGGCAGAACTGGGGCGGAGGCGCTCTCGGGGGGGTTGCTCCGGCCGGGCGGCGTAGGGCGAGGCGAAGATGACGAATATTGAGTGATCGGGCGCCGGGGGGCGGTCGTCAATGTGAAGAAGCTGTCTCCTGGTCGAGGCGAAAGTTCGCGGTTGAAACACAATGCGGGGAGGTGCGAGATAATGCGTCGGCCTGCCGGATCATCGCATCCAACGTGATGTGGGGGTGTCCCCGCGGACGAAGGAAGCGACCCAGCCAAAGGAGTGGCCGTGATGTCGTACGAACTGCTCGCCTTCGACCTTGAACTGCTCCTGGAACGCTTGCAAGACGGGACCGACTTCCCTTATGGCGATGGGGATGAGCGTCTGATCAACAACATCAACCAGACTGCCAGGACCCTTCGACTTCCGGAGCCAATCGAGGCGAGGATCTCGGAGTCGAGCGTCTACTTCGAAGTTCGGCGATGGGGTACCGGTGAGAAGGCGGCAAGCGAGTATCACGCCCAGCTGATCGCGATGATCATTGACGGTGAAGCCGTGTACGAACACCGCAACGCGATGCGCGGGCCTGGCGCGTGCGTGCTGAACACGCTGCGTGACTGGCTCAATGAGGCGAAGCGGCAGCGGCTGGTTCAGATGATCGAGAAGGAGCCGCCGAGGTATTCGGAGCCGACCGGGACCCTGACACCGATTCAAAATGCAATGAGAACCATCCTGCTGGACAAGGCGCAGGCAGAGGGGCCCGAGGCTCGTATGTCGAGCGGCGAGTTGATGTTTTCGCTTCGGAAGCTTGGCATTAGCAACGTCAGCGCAGCCCAGATATCGAAGAGTGCCAACGCCCTCACCAAGAAGGGCTGTGAGTGCCGCAGCGGCGGGCCTCACGGTGGGTACAGACTGATTCCTCTCGGCAGGCTGGTACATGGTGACGGCGAATTGGCAACAAGTGGCAAGAAGTTGGCAAGAACTGGTTCGTGACCACGCCAAGTGCTGCAATAGCTCGCTGCGTGGGGCGGATTGCATGGCAACAGTTGGCAACAAAGTAGGCGCTGCGGAACATGTATCAGCGGCGATGCTGCTCGCATGCTTACTGTTTCCCTTTCTAGCCCCGCGTCGCTCAACGAAGCGTCGCGGGCCACCGGGTGCCCGGTCGCGAATCCGTGCATGGATTCGAGTCTCGGGCGCATCACCATTCCGTGGGTGCGGGCCAACCTTCGATCGGCCCAGGCTGAACAACGGATCTCCGAGGATCGTGCCGCCTGCATGATCGCCTCCCCCTGGGAGGAGGTGCTTCGTGACTAAGGCTTCACATCAGGGGCAGGTCTCTCCGCTGGCGGTGTGCGGCGAGCAAGCCGCCGCCATGCTGGGCATCAGCCCACGAAAGCTCTGGGAGCTGAAGAACACCGGAGAAGTGCCATCCGTGCGGATCGGTCGCAGCGTCCGATTCCGCCCTGAGGATCTCCAGGCGTTCCTCGACCGCAACATCGATGACGCGATGGGAGGTGGACGATGAGTCTGCATTCCCAGTTCGTCCGTGTCTCGCGGCGTCGTCGATGCCCGATCTGCAATCAAGGCGACTGGTGCCTCCTCTCCCGCAAGGGAGGGGAGGATCCGGTCCAGGCGATCTGTCCGCGGATCGAATCGCCGACCCGATTCGGTGAGGCCGGATGGCTTCACCAGCTGCGGGAGGGGCCGACTGAGCGTCGCGATCGTGGCATCGAGCTCCCTTCGGTTCCGAAGGACCATCGTCTGGAGGCCGAGCGGCTTGCCTGTTCGGCCAATCTCGGTCCGATCGCAGCGGCGCTCGGCCTGCCGTCCGACGTCCTGCAACGCCTCCTCGTCGGCACGGGCGCCGATGCCCACGGCACGTTTAGCTCCTGGCCGCAGTTCGACTCGCATCTTCGCGTCGTCGGCATCTCGCTCCGCCGAGACGACGGCTCGAAGCGTTTGCGGAGCGGTGATCGCAGCGGCCTGCATGTTCCGCTTGACTTGCCGCTCTCCCTGTCCGGCGAGCGGGTCCTGGTGGTTGAGGGCGGAAGCGATTGTGCCGCAGGTCTTGCCCTGGGTCTCTGGAGCATCGGTCGGCACTCGGTGCTGTCGGGCTTCGGCGAGATCGTGCGTCTGCTCCGGTCGCGGCGGCCAGCGTGCATCACCGTCGTGGCCGATCGCGATCCAGATGAGCGGGGGCTTCGTGCCTCGCAGCGACTGGCGGCTCGACTCCGGCCGATCTGCCCGCAGGTTGGCGTCGTCCTGCCGCCCTCGGGAATCAAGGATCTACGCGCGTGGACGTCGGCCGGAGCGGCGCTTGCAGATGTCCTCGGTGGAGAGGAGGTGCTGCCATGAGGGTCATCGTGTCCGAGATCGGCAGGAACAAATGGCAGGTGGTGATCGAGGCAGATGATGGTTCGCCGCTTGCCTCCGAAGTCGGTCTGATCGCCGATGGTGTCGAGCGGGTACGGATCAAAGAAGCCCTGCTCGATGCGGTGCCGGGGCTCTGCCCTGATGCTCTGGAGGAGGAACTGCTCAAGGCAGCCTGCCGTCCACCCCGGCCCGAGGTGTCCGCATCACCCGAGCCAGCGAAGGACGACAACAGCCCGGAAGAGCTCGCCGCAGCACAAGAGGTGCTGCGGAGCGGGGATCTCGTCGATCAGCTGCTCCTCGACTTCGATGCCGTCGGCGTGGCTGGCGAAGAGGAACTGGCGCTCGCGAACTATCTAGTCGGGACCAGTCGATTGCTGCGCAAGCCGCTGCACGGAATCGTTCGCGGCGACTCCGCCAGCGGGAAGTCGTTCATCGTCAACACGATCGCCAAGCTGATTCCGCCCGAATCCATCAAGTTGGCCACCCATCTCACGCCCAAGGCGCTCTACCGCATGCCGGATCTCCGGCACCGGTTCCTCGTCCTCGGGGAGCGGAGTCGCTCGGATGGGCCGCAGATCGAGGATTCCACCAAGGCGCTTCGGGAGTTCCGATCCGAGGGAAGCATCAGCCTCTCGTCGGTGCAGGATGGGAAGCTCGTCGAGTTTCGGGTCGAAGGGCCCGCGGCCACGATCGAGACGACCACCAAGGAGGACCTCTTCAACGAAGACGCCAACCGCTGCCTGCTGCTCACCTCCAACGAGAGCAGTGAGCAGACGGCGAAGATCACCGCTCGACAGGCTGCGGCCTACGAGGGGGCGGTTCAGAGCGCATCCGAAGCGGTCATCCGAAGGCATTGGGCCATGCAACGCCTTCTCGCCGCCCCCGTGGCGGGGGTGGTGATTCCCTTTGCCGGGCTGCTCCAGCAGCGGATCCCCAAGGAGCGGGTGGAGACTCGGCGGGCGTTTCCGATGCTCATGGCGGTGATCGAGGCCTCGGCGCTGCTGCACCGCTTTCAGCGGGAGGTCGATGCGGAGGGGCGGATCATCGCGACCCGAGCGGACTATGCGTTCGCCAAGCGAGTGGTGGGCGCCGTCGTGTCCGCGGCGATCTCACACTCTCCGACGGAGGCCCATCAGAGGTTCTTCGAGACGGTGCGATTGCAGGGGTACGCCGAGGGCGACTTCCTCACCGCGCCGGATCTCGGCGTGAAGATCGGCCGCGATTCGAGGCGCATCAACGAGTGCTTCCGAGCCCTTCGCAGGTTCGGCGTGTTCGAACAGGTGACGGAAGCCACCGGGGCAAAGGCCGCCGTGTGGAAGATGCTTCGCGACGTGCTCCCCGACCGGGTCAATGCCCTGCCGGAGGTGGACGAGATCCCGTAGAAGCATCGGGTACTTCGCGGCGGTCGCGCGGTCGCAGGGAACTTGGCGATTCTGCTTGCGCGATCGTGCTGCGTCGTGCAAAATCATGCGGGCTGGTGGCGGCCGGACATCGAGTCCGGTCGCCCCCGGCGGCCCCGGCGGAAGCACCGGGGGCGCCGCAAGCGACCGGTTCGCCGGTCCGGCGGCTCGATCATTGCGCTGCCTCGCAGGGGGCTGCAACAACAGGAACCACAGCGCGGCAGGCCAAGAGTCGCCGCGAGACCGGAGGAACCATGGCATCAGTGTTCAAGCGATCAGGATCAAGGGCATGGCAGATGAAGTACGTGGACCGCCACGGCCGCACGTGCAAGCAGTCGTCGAAGATGACGGACAAGGCCGCCGCGTTGCGGCGGGCTCATCAGCTGGAGGCCCGTGAGCGGGAGATTCGCAGCGGCATCGTCCCGCCGGTAGCCGAGGCAGCCGAAGAGGCCTCGAAGACACCGATCAAGCAGCATGTCGAGGAGTTCATCGCCGCCGATCGCGCGAATGACCTGGCGGCCCGTCGGATCCAAATGAAGCGGTCGCATCTGCTCCGGTTCATCGAGCAGACTGGCATCCGTTCGATCCGGCAGATCGACGCGAGGGCGGTTGAACGGTTCATGCGGCATGCCACGGAGGTCGGCTTCCCGCCTGCAAGCGATGGGAGAGTGCGGAACGATGGTGAACTGGGGTCCCCACGCGAGCCTCGCCCGGTGTCGCGAGCCACCGCAAACGAGATCCGGGCGACGATCCTCTCCTTCCTGAGCTGGCTCGTCGCCGAGCAGCGCCTCGCAGCGCATCCGTGCCCCGGTCGGACTGTCCGGAAGCTGAACGCCGCCCTCGACCGCAAGAAGAGGCGACGGGCACTGCGGCCCGAGGAGGTCGAGCTCCTGCTGGAAGAGGTGGACGGACAGCCGCGTGGCGATGTCTATCGCCTCGCGTTGCTCACGGGGCTTCGCCGGAGCGAGATGGCGAGCCTCCAATGGCGCGATGTGGTCCTCGACGGGGCGGAGCCCCACCTGCGGCTTCGGGCCGCGGCGACGAAGGCGAAGCGCGAGGATGAGATCCCGCTCCACGACAAGGCGGTCCTGCTGCTGCAGCGTCTCCGGAGCGGTGCCAGCGGTGGCGACGGTCGTGTCTTCCCGGAGTTCCCGAGTACCCAGCAGCTCTATCGCGATCTTGCGGCGGCGGGGATCCAGCAGGTCAGCGGACGCCAGGCCGTCCCGAACGCCTCGGGCGAGACGATCGACTTTCACAGCCTTCGGCGGACCTTCGGAACGGGACTGGCCAGAGCGGGGGTCGCGCCTCTGCAGTTGAAGAGGCTGATGCGGCACCGTGACCTGAGGACGACCGACGCCTACTACACCGATCTGCGCCTGAGCGATCAGGCGGCCGAGCTTCAGAAGTACCGCCTGGGTGTCGAAGGCGCCGGACTGCGTACCAAAGTGCGCCCTCACGCGATGCGGGATGGCACCACCGGATGCGAGATCGTGCTGGTCGACCTGCCCCAAACGCAAACCGCCCCGCGTTCGGAAGCCGAGTCCGTTGCGGGACTTGGCGACCAGTTGCGAGGCGGTGCGAGCAAGCGGGTGAAGGGACTTGAACCCTCGACATTCACGTTGGCAACGTGACGCTCTACCACTGAGCTACACCCGCGAACGACCCCTTCGGGTCCCCTGCCTTGCGGCGGGTCGCGGAGTATACCCCTCGCCTTCGAGGCGGCAAGAGGTTCGGCCCGCTCGGCCCGCGGGTGGGTTCGGGTTGTGCCGGCGGCGCCCGGTCGTGCGGGCTCGTGGGCCGGATCCGCCCCGCGATCCAGCGCCGGAGCCGGCACCCTCGCTCGTCCCGCGGCGGCGTCGATCGCTGCCTGACGTCCGCCGCCGCCGAGGCCCGCGGATCAAGCCCCGACGCCGCGTCGCCCGATAACGGCGGTTCGCGGCGGTCTCCGTTCGAGCGGCGTGCCGGCTCGCGGTCGCGCCCCCTTAGGCCACACCAACCGCATGCATCCCCGTCGATCGTTCCGCCACAGTCTGCTCGGCCGCATGGTCCTCGTCGGGATCCTGCCGGCGGCGGCGGTCTTCGGGTTCACCGTCGCCTTCTCCGGCAACCGCGCGTTCGTGCAGCTCGAGGAGGATCGCACGATGCTGCTGCTCGAAGCGGCGGAAGCGGCGTCGATGACGATCGATGCGCAGAACGCGCGGCTCGTCGCGATCGGCCGCACGGTGGCCGACGCCGCGGCGGGCGGGCTCTTCGGGAAGCGGCTCGAGTCGGTCGCGTTCCTGCGCGAGGTGCTCGCGTCGAATCCGCAGATCGCGGGGCTCTGCTACGGCTACGAGCCGAACGCCGACGGGCAGGACGCCGCGTGGGTCGGCGATGCGAGGCTCGAGGGCGCGATCGACGGCACGGGGCGCTTCATTCCCTATTGGAAGCGCGATCCGGCGACGCCCGATCGGCTGAGCGTCGAGCTGCTCGTCGACATCGACGATCCGAACACCGAGTGGTACGTCGAGCCGAAGCGGCTCGCCGAGAGCGGGCGCCGCGAAGCCTACGTGACCGCACCCTACGACTACGTCGGCGTGCAGATGGTCTCGATGATGAACCAGCTGTTCATCGATGGCGAGTTCAAGGGCGTGGTCGGCATCGACTTCAGTCTCGAGAGCGTCGATGCGGTGCTCATGGACGCGGTGTCGAAGTTCGACGCCGACGCCTTCCTGCTCTCGCGCGGGGTCTTCGTCGCCGCCACCACCGACGAGCGGATCGCCGCGACGCGACGCGAGGCGGAAGGCCTGCAGATCCGCGCGGCGGCGGACACGCCCTTCGCGGCGCTCTTCGCGAAGTTCGAGCGGGATCGCCGCGAGTCGTTCACCGCGATCGAGGTCGACCCCGTGCTCGGCGAGACCTGCTACTACGCGGTCACCCACGTGCCGACCGGCGACTGGCTGATGGTGGTCCGTCTGCCGCGCTCCACGCTGCTCGCGCCGGTGTTCGCCATGGCGACCACGAACGCGATCGTCGCCTTCATCGGATTCGCGATCCTCATCGGCCTGCTGATCCGCATGTCGAGCTCGCTCAGCCGACGCATCGGCGCCACGCTCGGTTCCGTCGAGCGCATCGCGGCGGGCGATCTCGCGACGAAGGTCGAGGCGTCGGGGGATCGCGACGAGGCGGGCGACCTCTGCCGGGGCGTCGGTGAGATGGGCGCGAAGCTTCGCGAGCTCGTCGGTCGCGTGCGCGAGTCGACGGTCCGGCTGCAGACGACGAGCGACGAGGTCGCCGCGGGCGGGCGCGATCAGGCCGCGGCGGCGGCGACGTTCGGGTCCTCCGTCGTCGAGATCGCGGCGGCGAGCCGGCAGATTGCGGCGACCGCGGAGGAGCTGCGCTCGATGATGGAGGCCGTCGACGGCGCGGCGTCGGACACCGCGGCGATGGCCGACGAGGGACGACGCGACCTGCAGTCGATGGAGGACTCGATGCGGAGCCTCGAGCAGGGGACGTCGTCGGTCTCCTCGCGGCTCGCGGCGATCGACGAGAAGGCCACCGGCATCGGCGCGGTCGTGACCACGATCACCAAGGTCGCGGATCAGACCAACCTGCTCTCGGTGAACGCGGCGCTCGAGGCGGAGAAGGCCGGGCAGTTCGGCGTGGGCTTCATGGTGGTCGCCCGGGAGATCCGCCGGCTCGCCG
>CAYZSH010000076.1:0-11026 GCA_964481025.1 uncultured Isosphaeraceae bacterium | reverse complement strand
CACGATCATCTGCAGCGACTTCCAGCGCGGGCTCTTCGTGCTGAAGCTCGACCTCACGCCGATCGGCTTCTCGTATCCCGACGGACTTCCCGACACGGTTCCGAGCAGCGGCACCGAGATCTTCGTCGACGCCAACGTCGAGGCCGGTTTCTCGGTCACCTCGATGACCATGAACTACGACTACCTCGCGGGCGGCGCCGGCTCCGTGGCGGGCGTCCCCGTCAAGGGCACCCCCAACCGGTTCGCCTTCTCGCTCCCCGCCTCCGGGTTCTGCCCGGACGAGGTCTCGTACGGCTTCGAGGCCGTGCTCAGCGACGGTCAGACCTATCCCGATCCGAGCGGCCCCTACGGTGCCATCGTGGCCGACGGTGCAGTCGTCGTCGGTGAGTGGAACGGCAACTCCTCGACCGGATGGACGCTCGGCGTCACCGGCGACACCGCGACCGACGGGCAGTGGGATCGCGGCATCGTGCAGGGCAATGGCCGGGGTGATCCGGGCGTCGACGGTTCCGGCAGCACGGTTGGTCAGTGCTTCCTGACCGACCGCGACACCAGCACGACCAACAGCGACGTGGACGGTGGTTTCACCACGCTCCTCTCGCCGGTCTTCGACGCCACCGCGGTGGAAGGCGCCGTCATCTCGTACCAGCGTTGGTACGACGACCTCGCGGGCTCCGCGCCCGCCGAGGATCAGATGGACATCTCCATCTCGAACAACGGTGGCACCACCTGGCAGGCGCTCGAGACCGTGACCGAGAGCGTCGGCACGTGGGTGACCGTCGAGTTCCCGGTCGCCTCGGTGATCGCCCCGACCTCGCAGATGCGGCTTCGGTTCGTCGTCGGCGACTATCTCAACGGCTCCGTCGTCGAAGCCGGCGTCGACAACCTTCGGATCTTCGGTCTCGAGTGCGATGACAGCATTCTCGGTGACCTCAACGGCGATGGCCAGGTGAACGGCGCCGACCTCGGGCTGCTGATCGCGGTCTGGGGCACGAGCGACGCCTCGGCCGATCTCAACGGTGACGGGATCGTCAACGGCGGTGACCTCGGTCTCCTCGTGGCTGCCTGGACCGGCTGATCGGTCGTTCCATATTCGCTCGAAACGTTCGCGACCCCGCGTCTCTCAGGACGCGGGGTCGCGTCGTTCTGGGTGACACGAGGTCCTTCGTCATGCGACAGCTTGTGATCTCTCGGGCCTCTTGGGTCCGAAAGGGGGTGGACGAACCCGCGTCGTTCCGTAATGATGCGGATTCGTGATCGCCGACTCGGACTTTCCGGGTCCCAAGGTGATCCGAATCCCGAACCCCCGGTCGATGCGGCCGGTAGACGAGACCCGAACCCCATGACGATCCGTCGGTCGTCGCGGGTGGAGTGCATGGATGACCCTCTTGCGACGACTCGCCGCTCTCACCAGTTCCCCTTCGCTTCGGATCCTTCCGGTCGCCGGCGTCGCACTGACGCTCGGTGCGTGCAGCACGCCGTACTTCGGCGGACAGGGTCAGCAGGACGCCGCGGCTGGGGCTGAGCCTTCGGTCGTGAAGGTCGACGAGACCTCTTCCGGGTCCACCGCGGGATCCACCGAGACCACGACCGACACCACGAAGCCCGCCGTCGCCCTCGAGCCGCTCACCCTGCCGATCGCGGGCACCAGCGTCACGCTCGAGATGCGCCCGATCGCGGGGCCGACCGGGTCGTTCTATGCCGCGACCACCGAGGCGACCTGGGACCTCTACGACGCCTTCATCTTCAACCTCGACACCGACGCGGGCGAGAGCACCGCGGAGTCCGATGCGGTCACGCGTCCCAGCAAGCCGTACGTGCTCGCCGATCGTGGCTACGGACACGCCGACTTCGCGGCGCTCAGCATCAGTCCGGCCGCCGCGGAGCAGTTCGTCGAGTGGCTTTCGGTGAAGACCGGTCGCAACTTCCGCATTCCGACCGTCGCCGAGCTCGAGCATCTCCTCGTCTCGAGTGGTGTCGCGGCGGACTCGCTTCCGGACCACGGGTGGTTCGAGGAGAACGCCGACTATTCGACGCACGAGGTCGCGACGAAGACCGTCGACGCCAACGGACTCTTCGACGTCTGGGGCAACGTGAGCGAGTATGCGAAGACGCCGGAAGGCACGTACATCGTCCTCGGTGGATCGTTCATCGATCCCGTCGCGGACGTCAGCCTCGACTGGCGACACGACTTCACGCCCGACTGGAATGCGGACGATCCGCAGGTCCCCAAGAGCAAGTGGTGGCTCGCCTCCAACGACTGGGTCGGTCTCCGACTCGTGTGTGATCCCTGAATCCCGATCAATTCCAACGTCCACTCGAAGGTCCGGCCGTTCGCCGCACCGATTGGAGCATCGATGAGCAGTACTGAACCGACCAAGGGCATCGCCCGACGTGACTTCGTGAAGAGCACCGCCGTGGTCGGTGCCGGATCCATCGCCGGCCTCGCGATGCCCGTCTGGGGCGCCGCGACCGCGAACGACCGCATCAAGGTCGGCCTCGTCGGCTGCGGTGGCCGCGGCACCGGTGCCGCCAACCAGGCGATCAACGCCGATCCCGGCGTGCTGCTCTGGGCGATGGGCGACGTCTACGCCGACCGGCTCCAGAACAGCCTCGGCGGTCTGCAGCAGTCGCACGGCACCCGCGTCATGGTCGACAAGGAGCGTCAGTTCGTCGGCTTCGACGCGATCGACAAGGTGCTCGACAGCGGTGTCGATGTCGTGATCCTCGCGACCCCGCCGGGTTTCCGTCCCGATCACCTGGCCAAGTCCGTCGCTGCGAAGAAGCACGTCTTCTGCGAGAAGCCGATGGCGACCGACATGCCGGGCCTCCGCAAGGTCATGGAGACCGCCCAGCAGGCGAAGAACCAGGGCACGCAGCTCATGTCCGGCTTCTGCTGGCGGTACTCGAGCCCCGAGCGGGCGATGTACGGCGAGATCAACGACGGCGCCCTCGGCGAGATCGAGTCGGTGCACTCGACGTACCACACCGGTCCGCTCGGCACCCGGGCCCGCACGCCCGACATGACCGACATGGACTTCCAGCTGCGGAACTGGCAGCACTTCAACTGGCTCAGCGGCGACATCATCGTCGAGCAGGCGGTCCACAGCGTCGACAAGATGAACTGGGCGATGGGCAACCGTCCGCCCGCGAAGTGCACCGCGATGGCGGGGCGTGGTCTTCGCAGCGGTCCCGAGCGTGGCGACATCTTCGACCACTTCGCGGTCATCTACGAGTGGGACAACGGCGCCCGCGGCTTCCTCACCTGCCGTCAGCAGCCCAACTGCTCCAACGACAACAGCGACTGGGTCGCGGGCACC
Source organism: uncultured Isosphaeraceae bacterium (assembly GCA_964481025.1). Lineage (GTDB taxonomy): Bacteria > Planctomycetota > Phycisphaerae > Phycisphaerales > SM1A02. The sequence goes on along the minus strand of CAYZSH010000076.1, from coordinate 7,706 downwards.
AAGGGCGTCGGCTTCATCGAGGGCTGGGCGCCCCGCAAGTCGCGTCTGGTCTTCGCCGACGGCTCGCCGGAGTTCCGGTACAAGGGCGGCACGCCCAACATGTACCAGACCGAGCACAACGAACTCTTCAAGGCGATCCGCGACGGCGAACTCATCAACGACGGCGACTGGATGACCCAGTCGGTGGCGATGGGCCTCATGGGCCGCGAAGCCGGCTACAGCGGCCGCACCATCACCTGGGAGGAGATCATGAACTCCACTCGCGAGATCGTGCCGCAGAAGCTTGAGTTCGGCGATCGTCCGCCGATCGAGATTCCCGCTCCGGGCGTCTACCAGTTCAGTTGATCGACCTGCACGCCGCCCCGGTCTCGCGACCGGGGCGGCGGTTCTTTCAACCGGGCCGCCGGGTGGTCCGTCAGTCGGGAATCGAAGATGCGAAACTGGATCGTGTCGATGCTCGCGCTCGCGTTCGTGTCGGTGCCGGCGTGGGCTGTCGCCGATGCGCCACGATCGGAGCCGACCGTGAAGAAGGCCGTCAAGATCGAGATGGTCAACGAGGGCGAGACGCTCGAGGACAAGTTCCGGCTGCTCAAGGAACTCGGCTTCGACGGCGTCGAGCTGCCGAGCCCGAACGGTTGGACCGTCGAGGAGGTCGTCGCCGCCCGTGATGCGAGCGGACTTCCGATCCACGGCGTCGTCTGCAGCGAACACTGGGGCAGTCCGCTCAACCATCCCGACGAGAAGGTCCGGGCCAAGTGCGTCTCGGCGATCCGCGAGGCGATCTCGGACGCCAAGGCGTACGGCGCCTCGTCGGTGCTGGTGGTGCCCGCAGTCGTCAACAAGGGCATGTCGTACGACGATGCCTGGCGTCTGTCGCGGGAGTCGCTGCTTCAGGTCATCCCCGACGCCGAGGCGGCCGGGATCGACATCGCGTTCGAGAACGTCTGGAACAACTTCCTGCTCAGCCCGCGGGAGGCCGCCGAGTACGTCGACTCGTTCGAGAGCGACCGGGTCGGCTGGTACTTCGACGTCGGGAACCTCGTCGCCTACGGCTGGCCCGAGCAGTGGATCCGCATCCTCGGACCGCGGATCAAGAAGGTCGACATCAAGGAATACAGCCGCCAGAAGCTCGACAAGGAAGGCCGCTGGGCGGGCTTCGGCGTCAAGCTGCACGAAGGCGACTGCGACTGGCCCGCGGTCATGAAGGCGCTCGACGAGATCGGATACCAGGGATGGATCACCGCCGAGATCTCCGGCGGCGACCGAGCCTGGCTCACCGACGTCGCCGAGCGCATGGACCGCATCCGAAACGCGAACTCCGGCAACTGAACCGTCCACTCTCCGACTCTCACTCTCCACCATCCACCTTTCGGCCCTCCCTCCATGACCAACCACTCCCTCGATCGTCGTGACTTCGTTCGCGCCGCCGGCCTCGCCGCGGCGGCGCCCACGCTTCTGGCCGCGCCCGCGTTCGCGAGCCGCCTCGGTCGAGGCGCCAAGGAACTCAGAGTCGGCGTGATCGGGTGCGGTGGTCGTGGTACCGGTGCCGCCGTCAATGCCCTCGAGGCCGGCCCCGACGTGCGGATCGTCGCGATGGGCGACCTCTTCGTCGATCGCCTGAACTCGAGCCTCGCGAACCTGAAGAAGTTCGACGAGTCGCGGGTCGACGTCCCCGAGGCGCGTCGATTCACCGGATTCGACGCCTTCCAGGGCGTCATCGGCACCGACTGCGACATCGTGATCCTCGCGACGCCCCCGGGCTTCCGTCCGCAGCACTTCCAGGCGGCGGTCGAGGGTGGCAAGCACGTCTTCATGGAGAAGCCGGTCGCGGTCGATGGTTCGGGCATCCGGCAGGTCATGGAAGCCGCGGCGCTGGCGGCTGCGAACAAGCAGTCGGTGGTCTCCGGCACGCAGCGCCGTCACGAGAAGTGCTATCTCGAGGCGATGGAGCGTCTGCATCGGGGCGACATCGGCAAGCTCGTCGCCGGCCGCTGCTACTGGAACATGGGCGGACTCTGGAACGTGACGCCCGAAGGTTCACGCAGCGACATGGAGAACCAGATCCGCAACTGGCTCTACTTCACCTGGCTCTCCGGTGACCACATCGTGGAGCAGCACGTGCACAACCTCGACGTCATCAACTGGGCGTTCCAGTCGACCCCCGAGAAGGTGTTCGGCGTCGGCGGTCGACAGGCGCGGACCGGTGACGACTACGGTCACATCTTCGACCACTTCGGTCTCGAGTACGGCTACCCCGACGATCGCTTCGCCTTCAGCATGTGCCGGCAGCAGGTCGGCACCGATGGTCGCGTCGAGGAGATCATCACCGGCACCGAAGGCGGCGCCACGCTCTCCTCGGGGCGTGCCCTCATCACCGGCGCAAACGCCTGGCGGTTCAAGGGTGGCCAGAAGAACCCGTACGTGCAGGAGCACATCGACCTGCAGGCGTCGGTCCGCGGCGAAGGGCCGTACCTCAACGAGGGCCAGCGAATCGCCGAAAGCACGCTCACCGCGATCATGGGTCGCGAGGCGGCGTACACCGGCAAGGTCATCACCTGGGACGAGGCGCTCAACAGCACGCAGGACCTCATGCCCGAGGTGATGGAATTCGCGGAGATGAAGAACCCCGGTGTTCCGGTGCCTGGCCGCACGCCGCTCGAACGCTCCGACGACACCCGCGTGACGGGAGGCTGAACCCGTGACCGACGAAGCCACGCACGATCGTCGCGCATTCATCGGCGCCGCCGGTGCCGTCGCGGCCGGCATGGCGACCGCTCGAGTCGCCGCGAGTCCAGTCGTCCGCCCCGCGGTCGGCGCGGAGGAACCCGTGTTCAAGCTCAAGTACGCGCCGCACTTCGGCATGCTGAATGCCGCGAGCGGCAACGATGAACTCGATCAGCTCCGCTACGCCCACGATCAGGGGATCCGGGCGTGGGAGGACAACGGGATGCCCGGGCGATCGCCCGAGCAGCAGTCGAGGATCGGCGACGAGCTGCGACGGCTCGACATGACGATGGGCGTCTTCGTCGCCGAAGCCGACTTCGGGCGGGAGACGTTCGTCCTGAACGATGCCGGCATTCGCGATCACCTTCGAAACAAGATGACGCAGGCGGTCGAGATCGCGAAGCGGTGCGGGGCGACCTGGACGACCGTCGTGCCCGGTCGGTACTCGCAGCGCACGGCCTGGGACTTCCAGACCGCGAACGTCGTCGACAATCTCAAGTTCTGTGCGGAGATCCTCGAGCCGCACGGTCTCGTCATGGTGCTCGAGCCGCTCAACCGGCGCGATCATCCCGGCCTCTTCCTGACCGGGATTCCGCAGGCGTACCAGATCTGCAAGGCGGTCGGCAGTCCGTCGTGCAAGATCCTGAACGATCTCTATCACCAGCAGATCACCGAGGGGAACCTCATCCCGTACATGGACGAGGCGTGGAGCGAGATCGCGTACTTCCAGACGGGCGACAACCCCGGCCGTCGCGAGCCGACCACCGGCGAGATCGACTATCGCAACGTGTTCAAGCACATCCATGCCAAGGGCTTCACCGGCGTGGTCGGCATGGAGCACGGCATGAGCCGCGGTGGCAAGGAAGGCGTCGAGCGTCTTCTCGCGGCGTATCGCGAATGCGACGACTTCCGCTCATGACGAACAACTTGAATCGGACCTTGTCCCGCACGCTCGCCATCGTGTCGATCACGATGGCGAGCGTGCTTTCGGTCGCCTGTCGAACCACACCGGCGGGTGAGGAGACCGGGGTTGCGTCCGCCTCCGCGGACCTCATCCGGGTCGTCGACAGACGCATCGTGATGGGCGTCGAGGGCACGATCACCGTCTTCGCCCCGAGCGAGTCCGTGGCCCGGGACGCCACGAGTGCCGCCTTCGCCCGCATGGCGGCGCTCGAACAGGCCCTGAGCGACTACCGGCCGCAGAGCGAAGCAATGCTCGCGGTCGAGACCGTCGATGAGCCGGTGTCGGTGTCCGACGACCTCATGCTCGCGCTGCAGCGGTCCGACCTGTGGCATCAACGAAGCGGCGGAGCGTTCGATCCGGCGATCGGACCGGTCACGCTGCTCTGGCGCGACGCTCGTCGCGCCGGCGCACCGCCGCCCGCGGCGGCGATCGATTTCGCTCGGGCGAGTTCGGGGTGGGACAAGGTGGCATTGGACGTCGAGCAGGGCACCGTCCGATTCCGCACCGCCGCCATGCGGCTCGACTTCGGGGGGATCGGCAAGGGGCTGGCCGCGGATCTGGCGTTGCAGACCCTCGCGACGCGTGGGATCACGCGGGCGCTGGTCGAGATCGGCGGGGATCTCGTCGCGGGCGATCCGCCGCCCGGTCGCGATGGATGGCGGGTCACGATCGAAACGTTGCCGTGGGACGATGCGGTCGAGTTCGAACTCGCGCACGCGGCGGTGGCGACCAGCGGCGATGTGGAGCAGTTCCTCGAGATCGAGGAGGACGGGGCGACCGTCCGGCTCGGACATCTGCTCGACCCGCGAACCGGTCGACCGCTTCGCGTGCGACGAGAGACGACCGCGATCGTGCGGGGAGGTGCGTTCAACGGCGCCGATGCGGATGCCATGGCGAGCGTCGGCGCGATTCTCGGGCTGCGCGGCGCAGCGCGGGTGGCGGACGGCACGCTTGATGCCGACCTCCGGGTCGTCGAGGCGACGAGTCGACAGGCCGATGGCTGGACGCGCGACGATTGGCGGGTCGAGTCGTTGCGGTTCACGCCGGATCCTGACTGGGCGGGCGATCTGGAGGCTGAGACCGTCTGCGACGGCTTCTCGTTCACCGAGGGTCCCGTCGTCCGCAGCGATGGAAGCGTCTGGTTCACGGATCAACCGAACGACCGCATCGTCCGCTGGTCGGCCGATGACGGCTGCGAGACGATGATCGAACCGGCGGGGCGTTCGAACGGGCTCGCGGTCGATGCGGAAGGGCGACTTCTGGCATGTGCGGAGGCGAGCAGCGAACTCGTTCGATTCGAGGCGAATGGCGAGATGACCGTGCTCGCATCCGGTGATCCCGCGGCGTTCAACGGCCCGAACGACCTCTGGGTCGCCCCGGACGGCGCGGTCTGGTTCACGGATCCGTGGTATCGACGGCCGTGGCACGAGAACGACGACTGGCGACGCGAGCCGGCGGTGCATCGACTCGATCCGGATGGCACGTGCACCGTGGCAGCCGCCGGATTTCGCCGACCCAACGGCATCGTCGGCACGCCGGATGGAGAGACGCTCTTCGTCGCGGACATCGACGCGGGCGTGCTCTGGCGATATCCGATCGAAGGCGACCGCCTGGGTGAGCGAACCCGGGTCGTGCCACTCGGCTCCGACGGCATGGTGATCACCGGAGATGGCAAGGTGCTCCTGACCGGTCGCGGCGTCTTCGTGGTCGACCCGGCGCGGAACGCACTTGTCCGAACCCTCGTCGCGGACGAGCCGTGGTGCGCGAACGTGACCGCCGACAGTGAGTCGATCTGGATCACGGCCAGAGACCGCCTGCTCCGAGTCCCCAACCCGCTCTGCTGGCCTCTGGCCACCCCCGGAGTCGGAATGGGATCTCCGTCGGCTCCTCGTTGACGCTCGCCAGTTGCGGAGGACCGCGTTGAACGAGGTGTCGTCGCGTCTCCGTGTCTCGCGGCATCGGATCAGGATGTCCGGATTCGGCCCTCTGTTCAGGTCGCGTGCGGTCTTGGTCAACGCTGCGTGGCGCACACGAAAAGCACGTTGATCGCACACGTTTCGCGAGGGTGTCCTGAACGCGTCGCGCCGATCCTGCCGCATCTTCGGGAAATGGTTCCCGGACGACTCTGCAGCAGGAGAATCAGACCATGTCCATGCGTTTCATTGCGGCTGGAGCGTTCGCGCTCGGCCTCGGGGCGAACAGCGTCCTCGCCGGCGATCCCGGCCTCTCGCTCACCATTCTTCACATCAACGATGCCGAGAGCCAGCTCCTCGGCCTCGGTGACGCGAACGAGTACGGCAACGCCGCCCGGTTCATCGAGAAGATGAACGACCTCAGGGCCGCGTATCCCCTCAACCTCGTCATCACCTCGGGCGACAACTTCCTCGCCGGTCCCGAGTTCAACGCGAGCGTCGCCAACGGCACGAGCTACGACGCGCTCGCCCTTGGTGCGGCCGGCTTCGACGCGCTCTGCCTCGGCAATCACGACTTCGACTTCGGTCCCGCGTACCTTGCCGAATTCGTCCAGAACTTCCCCGCGGGCCAGACGTTCCTGTCCTGCAACATCGACTTCAGTGGCGAGCCCGCGCTGCAGGCCCAGGTCGATGCCGGCCGCATCGCGCCGAGCAAGGTCGTGACCGTGGACGGTGTGGACGTGGCCATCATCGGTGCGACCACGCCGAATCTCCCGTTCATCTCGAGCCCCGGTGCCTGCGTCGTCGATGCTGACGTCGCCGGATCCATCCAGGCCGAGATCGACCGCCTCGCGGCTCTCGGTGTCGACCACGTGATCGTCACCAGCCACCTGCAGGGTGTGGCCGAGGACCTGGCGCTCATCTCGCAGCTCCGAGGCGTGGACGTCGCGATCGCCGGTGGTGGTGACGACCTCCTCGCGAACCCCTCCGACGTCCTCATCCCCGGCGATGAAGCAGCGGGTGCGTATCCGCTGGTCGCGACCGACGCCGATGGCAACGATGTTCCGGTCATCTCGACCAAGGGTTCCTACGGCTACATCGGTCGATGCACCATCGACTTCGACGTGGCGGGCAACGTGCTCGTCGCCGAAGGCGGTCCGGTCCGCGTCGTGGATGTGACCGTCGGCAAGGACGGCGTGAGCGGTGATGCCTCGATCCAGGCGTCGGTCGTCGATCCGGTCGCGACCTACGTCGCCGAGCTGGCGAACACCGTGGTGGCCACCAGTGAGGTCGAACTGGACGGTCGTCGTCCCCAGATCCGCAGCGAGGAGACCAACGAGGGCAACCTCATCACCGACGCGTTCATCTGGCAGGCGACCGAACTCGCCAAGCAGTTCGGCGTGCCCGCGCCGAAGGTCGCCTTCGCCAACGGCGGTGGCATCCGCAACGACTCGATCATCCCGGCGGGCCCCGTCAGCGCGCTGGACACCTTCGACATGCTCCCGTTCTCGAACTTCGTGACGGTCATCCCCGAGGTCTCCCGCGAGACCCTCGTGGCCGCGTTCGAGAACTGCTACAGCCGCGTTCTTCCGGGTGGCGGTTCCGCGGGCTCGGGCACCGGTCGCTTCGGCCAGCTCTCCGGGGCCGTGGTCGTCTTCAACGCCGATCGCCCCGAGGGTGAGCGCATCATCAGTGCCGTGCTCTCCGACGGCACCGTGATCTGCGAGGCCGGCCAGGTCGTCGACGGTCCGGCGGTCCCGGTGGTCACCGTGGACTTCCTCGCCAATGGTGGCGACCAGTATCCGTTCGCGGGTCTGCCGTACCAGATCATGGGCGTCAGCTACCAGCAGGCCCTGCAGAACTTCCTCGTCGACGGTCTCGGCGGCCTCATCACCGCCGCCGAGTACCCGGTCGGTGGCGAGGGCCGCATCGTTCGGCGCGACGTCGCCGCGGACGTCAACGGCGACGGCGTCGTGAACGGCGCCGACCTCGCGCTGATCTTCGCCGACTGGGGCCAGTGCACCAGCAGTGGCAACTGCCTGAGCGACATCACCGGCGACGGCATGGTCGACGGTGCCGACCTCGGCTACGTCGCCGGATTCTGG
>CAYZSH010000075.1:0-11036 GCA_964481025.1 uncultured Isosphaeraceae bacterium | reverse complement strand
GGTTCGGTTCGACCCCACGCCAGGCCTTCGCTTCACCGAGACATCGGGAGTCCAGTCGGTTGTCCAAGACCAGAGACACGTCGAACCACGACCAGCACGGATCTTCGGGTACTCGCTGGACGTTCCTCAGCAATCACGCCCACGTGCTCCTGCTGCTGGCCAAGGAACCGGATCTTCGCCTTCGCGAGATCGCGGAGCAGGTCGGGATCACCGAACGGGCCGTTCAGCGGATCGTCACCGATCTCGAGCGGGATCAGTACATCGAGCGCGAGAAGATCGGACGACGAAACCGGTACCGGGTCCACCCGGAACTTCCGCTGCGGCATCCGCTGGAAGCGCATCGGAAGATCGCAGCGCTCATCACGCTCGTCGTCGGCGAGTGAGAGTCAGTCGGCCTTGGGCTTTGGCGCCGGTCGCTTCGGTCCCCGCATCGCGGAGACGAGCATGCCCGCGAGAAGTCCGGCCACGAGCGAGCCGCCGACACCGGCGATCGGCATCCAGGACGGATGCGGGATCTGCGACGTCATCACCACGATGCCCGCCACGTCGAGGAGCGCGATCACCAACGCCATCGGCACCCGCAGGAACGGGGTGATCGCCGCGGCGATCCCGCCACCGAGGAACGCGCCCGCGATCCACGCGAAGACCACGAAGAGCAGTGCTCCGGTCGGCGCGGTTTCGGCGTAGATCCCCATCTCGGCCTTGAGGTCCTCGCCGAGACGGCCCGCGTCATCGAGCCGCCCCTCGGACATCGCGGTGCCGATCGCGGCCTGCAGTTCGGTGATCGCCTCTGGCACGGGATAGGTTTGATGTCCGATCCACTCGATGCCCGTGACCGTGGTCGCGAAGACGATCACGCCGACGAGAAGAGCGAGGACGAGCCGCAGGATGGTCATGGCAGGATTCTCCGTGATCGCAACGGACCAAGTCGGATGTCTGTGGCAACCGCCCCCCGGCAGGGATCAACGGCCGGACTGATCATCGGATTCCGACCGCGCGATCGTCAAGCCCGCGAGCCTCGGCCCGGGGCCGAGAACCACGACATCCACCCTCCCAGTCCCTGCGAGCGAGACGGCTGCGGCACCGAGCGAACGGAAACCAGGGGCTGACGGATCGCCGGTCTCGACGTACGCTTCCGGAATGACCACCCACCCCGCCTTCGCCGTCGCACCCGCCGAGCCCCGACTCGGCGTCTACAACTTCTCCGCCGGACCATCGCACATGCCGATCGAGGTCGTCGATCAGCTTCGTGAGGAGCTCGCGGACCTCTCGGAGTCGGGCATCGGCCTGCTGGAGCATTCGCACCGCGGACGGACGTACATGGACGCCAATGCCGAGGCCGAGGCGGTGATCCGTCGACTGACCGGCGTCGGCGACGACTTCGCGGTCATCTTCATGCCGGGCGGCGCGACGGTGAACTTCGGTTTCCTCGCACTCAACTTCCTGCAGGACGGCGGCACCGGCGTCTATCTCGACACGAGCATCTGGGCGCGGAAGGCGATCGACGAGGCCATGCCGATCGGCAAGGTGCACATCGGCTTCGACGGCCGCAGCGGCGGCGCGTTCACCTGCCCGGATCCGGCGAAGGGCGGCGCCGACATCGACGCGCCCGCCGACGCGAAGTACCTCTTCTACTGCGCGAACAACACCGGCGAAGGCACGTGGTACGGCGCGCCGCCGACGACCGACCTGCCGATGATCGGCGATCTCACGAGCGACATCTTCAGCCGTCCGTGGCCGTTCGAGAAGCACGCGATGACGATCGCCGCCGGACAGAAGAACCTCGGCGCCGCGGGGTGCTCGATCGTGGTCGCCCGACGCGACTTCATCGAGTCGGCCTCGACCCGTCTGGGACCGATCCTGCGGTTCGCCGACCACGAGAAGGCGCAGTCGATCCTGAACACGCCGCCGACCTTCGCGGTCCGCGTGATCGGACTCATGGCCGAGTGGACCGAGGCGCAGGGCGGCCCCGCCGCGATCGCGACCCGCAACGCCGAGAAGGCGGGACTGGTGTGGAACGCGATCGACTCGAGCGGCGGCTTCTACCGCAGCCCCGCCGACGTGCGGTTCCGCAGCAACCTCAACGTGACGTTCAACACCGGCGATGCGGCGCTTGATGCCAGGTTCCTCGCCGAGGCGCGGACGCACGGAATGGAGAACCTCGGCGGACTCCCGGGCGTCGGCGGAATGCGGGCGTCGATGTACAACGCCTTCCCGGTTCGCGGCGCCGAGATCCTCGTCGACTTCATGCGGGACTTCGCGGCCCGCAACGGCTGAGGCGGGCGGCTCGACCGCCGCACCCGAATCAGTCGGCCTCGCGCTCCGTCGGCGGCGCGGGTGATGTCGTGGCCTCGTTCGCCTTCGCCTTCGCGTTCGCCATCGCTGCCTGGTTCCTCGTCATCACCACGCGAAACCCGACGTGGCTCGCCGCGGAATCCGGCGTCGTCGCCATGCGGGCGCTCGGCCGATAGCTGGAGCAGTAGCTCGGGTTGCAGAGGAACGACCCGCCGCGCTGGACGCGGCTCGTCGGGGCGTGCGGATTCCGCGGATCGATCGACGCCGCCGGGCCGGTCGGATTCGCGATGACCTCGCCCTCGGCGAGACCTTCGGTTCGGCGTCGATACTCGTCCGGGCGATAGAGATCGGCGCACCACTCCCAGACGTTGCCCGCCATGTCGAAGAGTCCGTGACCGTTGGGCGGAAACGAGCCGACCGGCGCCGTGCGCACGAAGCCGTCGACCTGATCGTTGCGATCGGGGAAGCGGCCGTCCCACGCATTGGCCCGGGTCGGGTCGATCTGTTCGTCGCCCCAGACGAACGCCTTGCCGTCGAGCCCGCCCCGCGCCGCGAACTCCCACTCGGCCTCGGTCGGAAGTCGTCCGCCGATCCAGTCGCAGTACGCGACCGCGTCCTCCCAGGCGACCTGCACGACGGGATGGTTCAGGCGATCATCGATCGACGACTCCGGTCCCTCGGGATGTCGCCAGTCGGCGCCGGTCGTCCACGTCCACCATCGGGAGAAGTCGTCGAGCGGCACGGGACGATCGGTCGGCGTGAAGACGAGCGAACCGGGCTGCAGCATCTCGTCAGGAGGCTTCGGCGTCCCCGGCGGCACCTGCTTCTTCAGTTCCTCCCAGTCGATCGCCCGCTCCGCGACCGTGCGATAGCCGGTCGCCTCGACGAACGCCGCGAACTCCGCGTTGGTGACCTCGTGCGTCCCGATGAAGAACCCGTCCACCCGGACACGATGCTGGGGAAACTCGTCCTCGCGGGCCTCGGGGCCGACGCCACCCATGAGGAACTCGCCACCGGCGATCCAGGTCATGCCTTCGGGCGCTGCGGGAGCGGTCGAACGGACCACCGACGTCGCGGATGCCGGGGCGGTGGGTTCCGCCTGGGCCGCCGCCCGCGGTCCACTCTCGGCGGGACTCACGAACGTGGCGAAGACGGCGAGCAGGACGGCGTTATCGAGTCGTCGGCTCATTCGTGCACTCCAGAGACAGGGTGGTCAGGCTCGGAACGGTCGGCCCGACCCGTCGGTCCGCACGGTCGTGACGTCGATGATCACCCAGACAAGCAGACCGATCCAGATCAGCGCCGAGAGACAGATGGCCGCGCCGCCGGAGAGCACGCTCACGCATCCGATGCCCCAGATGCCGACGAGGCTCGACACGAGCTGCGTCACGCCGGCCCCGATCCGACCCGCCATGAGGTTGTGCACGCCGGCGACCGACACGAGCAGGAAGGGAAGCAGACCGGTGAGGATGTACGTGACCCTCGACAGACTCGACGAGGCCGTGGCGTCCATGCGCGGAGGTGACCGGACGACCGGCGGGCTCACATCCGCGGACTCGGCCGTGATGCCGAGCCGCGCAAGGACCTCGCGGGGCTCGAGCCAGTCGGCGTTCTCGCCCTGACGAATCGAACCCATGACGTCGATGCGTCCCTCGGTCGCGAATCGACGCAACTGCGCGGTGTCGTACGGGCCGTACAGATCACCGCCCGGCGTGCGGTACCACCAGTCCGCGCCCTCGGATGTCACGGTCGAACCCAGACCATCGGGGACGGATCCGGGATGCGCTGCCCGTCGAGCGAGGCGTCAAGGAACTCAACCCGCAGCTCGTCGCCGACGACCCGCGTCCGCGACGTGATCCGCATCGGCGGCTGACCGACCGGCTGACCTCGCCAGCGGACGTTCACGATCGGCTGCTCCTCGATCACCATCGTGACTTCGCCGGTCATGACGTTGCCGACGGTGTCGAAGTAGAGATCACGCAGCCCGGACTCGGGATCGAACCAGAGGGTCTCGATGCCGAGAAGACGGCCGTCGGTTCCGGGCTCTCGCATGAGAAGGACGAGTGACATCCCGCCCGCCGCCCGCTCGACCGACATCCGGCAACCGTCGGGCATGCCCGGATGTCCGCCCTCGCGAAGCACCCATTCGCCCGCAAGATCGTCGGCGTTGGGCACCATCTCGAGGAACTCGTCGACCCGGACCCAGCCGAATCGAACCGGCTGCAGCGCATCGAGACCGTCGATGCAGGTCGGGATGAAGTCGACGAGGAACCGCTCGGCACCGCGGAGGTCGTAGGTCACCTCGAAGTTCACCGACTGTCCGCTTCCTCGCGTCTCGTGACCGCGCCAGTCGGACACCGCACCGTCGATGGAGATGAGCGTGGCGCTTCCACTGAACGGACGATCGCCATCGCGGCCCGCGTAGGTGTTGAGCACCGCACCCGCGATGTCGTCGTAGACGATCCGCCCGCGACCTCCGGCCACCTGCTCCCCGGACTCGGTGACCGTGGACCACTCGACGGTGATCGCGGTGCGATCATCGTTCCACGCGACGGTCTGGCTGGTGAGACTTCCCTCTCCGTCGCCGGCTTCCAGCGTCCATCGACCGACCAGCGCGTCGAGTGCCGCCATCGCCTCCGCGCCGGGCAACGACGCGACGGCGTCGTCCTGCGGCGTGGCGACCGCGGTCGTCGTCATGCCCGCGAACGCGGACAAGACCAGGGCCGGCACGAGGCACGACGCTCGCATCCATCCCAGAAAGGTGGATCGACGCGACAGTCGCGTGTGGAAACGAGACATGCTCAGGGTCATCACAGCCGTCAGCTCCGGAATCCGAGTCCCGCCGGTACGAACGCCAAGCCCACCTTCGCGTCCTCGTACCCCGCGATCACCCTCGGGGTCCCGGAGTCTACGGCAGCCGCGACCGTCTCTCCGGAGACGAGTCGGATCCGCCAGGCCGGGCCCCCTCGCCACGCCACGATCGACTCACGCGACGAGATCCCGGGGCGACTCGAACCGCGCCGATCGCCGAAGCGGGTCTCCCGCGATCGACCATCCGTTCCGGTCGCCCCGCAGGCACGCCTCGAGGGCGGCCCCGAGGAGTTCGGGCTCGGCGGTGATCCACCGCTCGCTGCCATCGGACTCGTCAAGACGATGGGTCGTTCCTCCCGTGAGCGAACAGAACAGCCCGAAGCACCACGATGCGAAGGCATCGCCGGCGCGGTCGCCGAGAATCCGCGTCCAACCGTCCTCATCGGGATCGAGTCGGGCAGATTCACGAAGCGGCGCCCATGCCGACTCGACCGCCGCCACGAGCCGATCCGCGTCCGGCAGATCGCGACACTCGATGGGCCGCGGCGTTTCCCGCACCACCGATCGAGCGACCCGCTCCAGCAAGGAGTCCAAGCGGGATCCCGCCGCGCCCGGCAGCCCGTCGAGGCTCAGCACACCGTCGCGAACCTCGCCGATCGCATGCCGGCAGTCGGCTCCGTCGCCTGCCGAGCACCAGAGGCAACCATCCAGCACGACGTCGCTGGAGGAAGTCGGTCCGTCTCCCCAGAAGCTGGAGATCGCGTCGAGGTCGTCGAGGAGGCGGGAGTCGAGAAGGGCCATGGTCATGGGTTCCAAGGTGAGTCGCGTCGGGGAGGAGGACTGACCCGTTCACACGGCAGACTCCGAACACTGACCGAACAAACTGGAAAATCCGCGGATGCCGGATCGCGTCCGCGGCGAAGTCCGCCCGTACACTCGTCCGCCATGCGATCGCCCCTCGCCCGCTCCGCCTGCCGTGTGCTCGCCCCGCTCCTGTCGGGATTCCTGCTCGTCGCCGCCGACTCGTCGGTCGCCGCCCTGGCACCGAGGCCGGCGGCCGCCGCCGACACCGTTCGGTCGCACTTCCTGAAGGCCTCGACGGGCCTGCTCGACTCCGCACCGGGATCGACGCCGCCCCTCGTGAACGCCCGCGCCCACGGCCACCTCGCCAGGTTGTCAGGTGAGATCGACGCCGCGGGGCTTCGATCACAGCCCTCGGCCCGCGCCCGGAACGCGTGGCTCGAAGCCGCGATGTCCGGTCGTGGCCTCGAGGCGGGGGCCGAGGCCGGAATCGCCCGATCCGCCACCCGCGAGGCCTTGATCCTGCTCGCGGATGCGGCCCCGGATGATCCCGCGGTCCGCCTCGACCGAATCGTCTCCGCGATCGAGGCCGGCGAGGGCGACGCCATCGACCTCAGCGGTCTCCAAGCCGCTGATCTCGGGCATCGCCCCTTCGTCACCAGCCCCGATGCGATCTGCGATCGGCTCGCCCGGGAGCGCGGCGTTCCCGCCGCCCTTGCGATGCTCGACCTGGCGGACGCCGGTGCGCTCCCCGAGGTCGTCGCCAGCATGCTCGCGGAGGACCTCGACGCGAACGAGGCGATCGCGACCCGGCTCGCCGCGTTGGACCATTCGTCGACCGGGATCGGACCGACCGTCATCGCCGAGCTCGCGAGGCGCGGCGCCGGTGCCGCGGTCTTCCGGTATGTCCAGGCGCATCCCGAGTCCGTGTCGCTCCCCGGCACCCGCACCGCGGCGATCGCCGCGGTCGCGGCCGTCGATCCCGAGAACGCGATCGTGCTTGCGGGGGGCCCCGAGGTCCTCGGCCGACTGCCGGGTGCCGGACGGGTCGCGGTCGAGACCGCGATGGCCCGCGGCCTCGCCGCCACCGACCCAGACGCCGCCTGGGATCACGCCAACGAGGCGGGACAACTCGACGACCGCATCGTGGCACATCTGGCGATTCGCATTCCGACTCAGGATCCGGATCGAACCCTCGAGGAGATGAAGTCGCTTCGCACGGTCGCCCCCGGCCGACTCGTGGCGGATCTCATTCAGCATCGAGTGGACCGGGAGACGGCGACCGAGGCGCTGGCGGATCTCTTCAGGACCGGCCGGTATGACCTCGCCTATTCGCTGCTCATTCCGAATACCACGGAGGTCAAGCGGCCCGCGGATCAGTGGCTTCCGACCCGGATCGCCCTCCTCGCCGACGCCATGGCCCGCGCCGACGCTTCGCCTGATGCGTTCATTCCGCTGCTCGAATCGGTCTCCCGAATCCGCGGCGTGGATGCCCAGATCGAATCCTTCGCGGCGATCGCGGCAGCATTGACCGCCCTCGACGAGAACGCGGATCTCCCCGAACCGCTTCGGGCGGTGCTCAACGACGTGCTGGTCGCGATCGCGCTCCGCGGCTGAGACCCGGCCTCCATCGCCCCCCTCTCCCACCCCCACCGACAACATGCCATCCGGACTCTCCACCGACGCCGATGCCCGTGTCCGATCGGTCGGCGTCGCGCAGGCGATCGGGGCGTATCTCTGGTGGGGCGTCGTCACCGGCGTCTACTTCAAGTCACTCGATGCGGTCGCGCCGCTCGAACTCCTCGCGTGGCGGGTGCTGGCCGGACTGCCGGTGATGCTGGTCCTGCTCGCGTTTCCGCCCGGGTTCCGACGGGTTCGTTTCGTCCTCGCCGATCGACGAACCGTCGCGATCCTCGTCGCGTCGACCGGTCTGATCGCGGTCAACTGGTTCGTCTTCATCTACTCCGTGGTGAGCGGCCGGCTCGTCGAGGCGAGTCTCGGCTACTACATCAATCCGCTGGTCTCGGTGCTGCTCGGCCGGTTGTTCCTCGGCGAACGACTGCGTCCGCTTCAGACCGCGGCGGTGATGCTCGCGGTGATCGCCGTGGCGATCTTCGCATGGTCCACCATCGACGCGGCCATGGTCGCCCGCCCCGACGACGAGCTTGATCCGACCGCATGGTGGATCCGACTGCCGTGGATCTCGCTGGCGCTGCCGATCTCGTTCGGCTGCTACGGACTGCTTCGCAAGCGGATGTCCGCCGACTCGATCACCGGTCTCTCGATCGAGATGGCGTTCCTGCTGCCCATCATGCTCGGGCTTCAGTTCTGGCTCATGTCGAAGGGCGAGGCGAGCTTCCTGCTCGTCGATCGACGCACAGACCTGCTGCTGCTCGCGGGCGGGGTGGTGACCGCGGTACCGCTGGTGCTCTTCGCCGCCGCGGCCCGCCGACTGAGGCTCGCGACCATCGGCCTGCTCCAATACCTCTCGCCGAGCTTCCAACTCGTGCTCGCCACCGTCTGGTTCGGCGAGTCGATCGACGCGGGACGAATCGCTGCCTTCGGTCTCATCTGGGCCGCGATCGCGGTCTATTCGGCCGACGCGATCCGATCGCACCGCCGGCCGGTCGTGTCGCCGGAACTGGATGCGTAGCGCCCTGAACACGAGTGGATGGAACGCATGGAGGATGTGCCGCGACGGCACATCCTCCATGCTCGATACCTGATCATCGATTCCCGCCGAGTGCGGCTCAGCAGTCTCCGACTCCCGACGCGATGTTCACGCACGCCGCGTCCCATTCGACCTCGCAGCAGAAGGAGTCGATCGCACACACGCCGGCACAGCAGGCGGCGTCCGAACAGGCAGGCGTGCCGTTGGCCTCGTCGCAGGCACCCGCGAGCGGGTCGCCGCAGCCGCCTTCGCCGCAGCCCTCGACGAACTCGTTGATGCACTCGCCGGTCAGCGGATCGCAGTAGTCGATCGTGCAGGGGTCACCGTCGTTGCAATCCACGCCGTCGCAGAAGTCGGGCGTGCAGCCGTCGATGAGCTCGTTGACGCATTCGCCGGTGACCGGGTCGCAGTAGTCGATCGTGCACTCGTTGCCGTCGTCGCACTTCGCGCCTTCGCACGGGTTGACCGGGCAGTCGCCCCAGGCCGAGAGCAGCAGACCGAAGTCGCCACCCGCCACGATGCCGTCACCGTCGAGGTCGCCCGAGCCCGGGCCGCCCCACAGCGAGAGCATCACGCCGACGTCCGAACCGCCGACCTTGTCATCACCGTCGAGGTCCGCCGGGCACGCCGCGCCGATCGCGGTCACCACGCAGCCGGTCTTTCCGAAAGCCTGAACGACGAGGTTCACGCCCTCGACCGCGAGCGCACCGTCGACGCGGAACTTCGAGACGTGCTCCAGACGGAAGTCGTCCGCAGTCTCGTTGAGGAACGTGACGCTGCACTGCTCGCCTGAGAGATCGATGATGGACCCGAACGGCACCGGATCCGCACCACCGTTGAGCACGACCTCGGCGGTGCCCGAGATGAAGGCTTCGCAGTCGGAAAGGAACTGCCGGTTCAGCACGCCGCCCGAGACGAAGACCCGACCGCCGGTGATGCCCTGCGTGCCGTTGGTGAGCTCCTGCATGAGCTCGCCGCCGGTCATGGTGAAGTCACCATCGGCGTAGAAGTAGAGCTCCCGGACGCCGAAGCCCACGCCGTCGCCGTCCGGATCCGCACCGATGACACCGTCGTTCTGGACGTAGTGATCGACGAGCACGTTCGCGTCGATGATGCCACCGGTCGGGGTGCCGTCCCAGTTGGAAGGATCGGTGAACGAGGTCCCGTCACCGCCCGTGCCGTTCCAGACGAGGGTCTGGGCCTTGAAGTTGCCGCCGAGCGAGCGGACCACGCAACCGGTGTCACCCTCGGCGACCACCTCCATGGTCACGCCCTCGATGCCGGGAAGGCCGTCGTAGGTGAACTTGCTCGCGTGTTCGGTCCGGAACTCGTCGGGGGTCTCATTGGTGAAGCGGACCCTCGCATCAGGGCCGACCATCCTCACCGTGGTGGTGTTCACCGGCGCGCCGGCGCCGGTGAGGACGAGCGTCGCATCGTTCGACACCGTGATGTCGCATTCGAGCGCGAACAGTCGGGTCATGACACCGCCCGACAGATCCACGGTCGTGAACCGGATGCCGGCGCCCCCCGCCATCTCGCCGGCGCTCATCGTGAGGCTGCCTTCGCCAGCCACCCAGCTGATCTGCGCGACGCCGCCCGGACAGCCGACGCACGCGTTCGGATCGTCGATGACGAAGTCGTCGACGAGGGCGGCGATGTCGATCGTCGCCCCGGCGGGATCCCAGTTCCCGGCGTCGGCGAAGGAGGTGCCGTCGCCGAGTCCGCTCCAGGTCAGCGTGTCCGCCGACGCCCCGGCGGCAAGCACCGCGAGGGTGAGCATCGAGATGCAACGAGTCCGGTGTGACATGTCTTTCGGTTCCTCTTGGAATCTCACGCACGACGGCGTGGTTCGGGTGCGATCGAGAAGTCGGAAGGCCGCCAGGCGTCCGAACCGAGAACGGTCGGATGCAGGACGGCGACGGGAAGTTGAATCAGAGGCAGGCGCCCCAGTTACCGAGGATGTAGGCGAGGTCGTAACCATCGACCGTGCCGTCACCATTGAGATCGGCCGCCACGTCGGCGGTCCCCCACACCGCGATCAGGAGACCGATGTCGGCGGGACCGACCATGCCGTCGCCGTTGAGATCGGGTGGACAGCTTGCGGCGACGATGACCGAGATGGTGCACCCGGTCTTGCCGACCGGATCGACCTGGAGGTTGACCCCGATCTCCGCGGGCTCGCCATCGACGGTGACCTTCGCAAGATGCTCCGCCTCGAAGGCGGCGGGCGTCTCGTTGGTGAAGGTGATCGAGCAGTCGGCACCCGACATGTCCACGGTCGTGCCGAACGGCAGCGGATCGGCGCCGCCGGCGAGGTTGACGGCCGCGGTGCCCGAGATGGAGGCGCCCAGACCGCCCAGGAACTGGCGGTTCAAGGTGCCGCCGGTCATGGTGACCCCGCCACCGGTGATGCCCTGCGTGCCGGCGCCGACGCCCTGCGAGAGCGTTCCGCCGGTCA
>CAYZSH010000074.1:2638-11052 GCA_964481025.1 uncultured Isosphaeraceae bacterium | reverse complement strand
AAGCCGCACTTTGCGCCGAAGGCGAAGCGGGTGATCTTCCTGTTCATGCACGGCGGGCCGTCGCAGGTCGACACCTTCGACTACAAGCCGAAGCTGCAGGCCGATTCGGGCAATCCGCTGCCGTTCGACAAGCCGCGGGTGCAGTTCGCCAAGACCGGCAACCTCATGGCGAGCCCGTACAAGTGGAAGCAGCACGGCGAGTGCGGGCAGTGGGTGAGCGAGATCTTCCCGGAGACCGCGAAGGTCGTCGATGACCTGTGCTTCATCAAGAGCCTGCACGGTTCGAACCCGGCGCACGGCGCCGCGCTTCTCAAGATCCACACCGGCAGCGAGAACTTCGTGCGGCCGTCGATGGGGTCGTGGATCACCTACGGACTCGGTTCGGAGAACCAGAACCTGCCGGGCTTCGTCACGATCTGCCCGACGCTCGGGCACGGTGGCGTGAACAACTATTCGTCGGCGTTCCTGCCCGCGGCGTATCACGGCACGTCGATCGGACACGCGGGGGTCAAGGCGTCGCAGGCGCGGTTCGAGCACATGACCGCGATGGGCGACGCCGGCATCCAGCGGGCGGAACTCGATCTGCTCAAGGAACTCAACCAGCTCGACCTTCAGGAGCACGGTGCGAACGCGGCGCTCGAAGGGCGCATCGAGACGTTCGAGCTCGCGTTCCGGATGCAGGGGATCGCGCCCGAGGTCATGGATCTTGCCAACGAGTCGGCCGCGACGAAGAAGCTCTACGGGCTCGACGATTCGGTCACCGAGAACTTCGGTCGCCAGTGTCTCTTGGCTCGGCGGTTCAGCGAGCGGGGCGTGCGGTTCGTGCAGTGCACCCATTCGTACAAGTGGGACCAGCACGGCAATCTCGAGGCGGCCCACCGCAACAACGCCCGCGAGGTCGACACCGGGATCGCGGGGCTCATCCAGGATCTCAAGAGCCGCGGGATGCTCGACGAGACGCTGGTGCTCTGGGGCGGCGAGTTCGGCCGCACGCCGGTCGCGCAGGACGGCAACGGTCGCGATCACAACCCGCACGGGTTCACGATGTGGATGGCGGGCGGCGGCGTGAAGCCCGGCTTCTCGTTCGGCGAGACCGACGAGTACGGCTTCTACGCCGTCGAGGACAAGGTCCACGTGCACGACCTGCACGCGACGATGCTCGCGCTCCTCGGCATCGATCACGAACGACTCACCTACCGCGACGCCGGCCGCGACTTCCGCCTGACGGACGTCGCGGGGCGGGTGGTCAGCGAGATTCTTGGTTGAGGCGCACTGGATTGGGTGATCTTGGCTGGCAGAGTCTGACGGTGTGTGGGATACATCTGAATGTACTTTGCCACCCTGATGCCATCCCAAGAGGTGCAATGCAGAAGGGGGGCTTGAAGTCTCGCCAAAGCCCAGCGGTTCGGTTCGGCGTGGATTGTCTACGGCAATGTTGTTGATTGGCGAGGGCTTCCGAAATGAAAGCTCTTGCGTTTTCGGTCCAGACCTGCCAGCATGATCGCCATCGCAAGAGCGGAATGAAACTTGTTGGCAATGCCTTTCTGGTGCGGAAGATCACTTGCGAGGAGACAGAGGGCCTCTACCAGACTAGGGCAGGCCCTTGAACGCATTCTTGCCGCGGCGGCGGCCAGCCGATGGATTGTCTTGCGATCGACGGAACTGTAGGTTTTGTTGGCGACGAGAGGCCTTAGTGACATCGCGAACGCATTGAATGCTAGGGAATGCGTTTTGTATGCATTGTCCGAGACCGAGCCGGGTGTGATTCGGTAGTAACCGCCTTGGAATGAAATGTGTGCGACGCGGCAGTGTTTCAGAAGCAGGCGGAAAAAGAACTCAGTGTCTTCCATGAGCTCTTGAGGGCCATTGCTTGGGTCGGCGGGGTTTCCAAGCCAAGGGGGATTCGGGTGCCGAAGCAGGTCGAGCGCGCTTCCGCGGACCAGCATGAAACTTGGCGAGATCAGAGGGCTGTGGTCGCGTAAGGTCCACTCCGTGTACTGGGGGTCACATTGAACGTCCTGACGGGTGTCCCAGGTTGGCGTGGGGCCGAGATGCAAGAACGAGGCGTGGCTCGTCCATACTGCTGAGTATTGGCTATGAGAATCAAGAAAATCGCAGGTCGTGCGATAGTAATCTTGATGTAGAACATCGTCGCAATCAAGGAAGTGGAAGTAATCCGCGGAGCCTTGCAGGAGTTGCCAGCCTTGGTTTCGAGGTATTGCGGCGCCGCCGCTCTTGGCTTCCCGGCATATAATGTCGGTGACGACTGGATGGTCGGATGCGATAGACTCAGCAGCGTGGTCTCGGCCATCAAAGACGCAGCACACGCGGCATGGTGGCAGCGACTGCCTGCTTATGCTGTCGAGGCAATCGGCCAGCCATGCTTCTGACTTGTAGCATGGAATTATTGTTGAGATTGACGAGTGTTGCCTAGGCATGGATTCGAAGGGTATCTTGGATTGTTGTTATCATCAGATTTGTATGACGGAAGACAATCCGGTCAGGCGATTTGGTTTCAGTCCATGCATCATGATACCCCCTGCGGTTGCTATTCGGGCTGCGAGAAGTCGCTCGTTGCAGCATGCTTGGAGCTTTTTGCGGAGAAACGGGTACATTGGTCCAGAGATCTCGTTGGACTTGTGCCAGCCTTGTGATAGCCATTTGTTCAGGTGATCGCGGAAGTCGGGAGACGTGTTGTCGTTGTTGTGAAAAAGCGAATCTCCATTTGGTCTGGCGGGAGAGATATTCTCGAGCGCCGCATTGGATACGCCGAGAAAGCCAACTTCTTCGATCAGGTGTCCGGATACCGCAAACGCGTCAGTGCGGATGAACCTTGATGTGTGGTAGCCAGCACAGCGATAGTCTCCGGTCCAATGAACGCATGCGGGGCCTATGATGCCGGGCGGCAAGTGCCGAAGAGTCGCTGGGTTGATGTATCGAGCGTAATGCCGAACCGTGTCATGACGCACGAATGCGCTGGTCACGCAGATGTACCAGGCTGGCGGGCGCTTGAACTTAGCAATGTATTGTAGGTGGGCTTGTTGCCAGGCAGAGAACTCCCATTCCGTGTTCGTGCCTTCGAGGTAGTGTTCTCCGGGCCGGGGTGTCACGGGATCGTCCGGCATGTTGTTCACAATGAACAGGGGAAAGCCGCGTTTGTAAAAGGGGGCCCATAACTTTCTCATGCTCTTGAGGCTGGTGGGGTACTCGCTTGTGCCGTGGCAGACGAAGAGGCCGGCGTATGCATTTTGGTCTGATCGACTTCGGCCTGCGGAGCGTAATAGAACAGATCTCGCAGTGGTTTCCCAGAGCCCATAGGTGGCTTCGGCGAGCCGTTTCACAAGTGGACGAGATCGATACCTGTACTTGGTTTCTCGGATCATTGTGCCTGACCTCCATCATCCGGTGGGTGAATCGGTCTGGCCTTCTTCGGGCTGTTCATTCTATTTTGGGAATTGGTGGTTTGGCGGTTCCTGGCGGGAATAGGCGGCACGGTTGTCTTGCTGCCCTCGCCCGGGTGCTCTTGAAACACCTTGCGGAGAGGGGAACGCTGCTTTGGGAGCTCATTGGTATCAAGCGGCGGGGTGAAGCCCGGCTTCTCGTTCGGCGAGACCGACGAGTACGGCTTCTACGCCGTCGAGGACAAGGTCCACGTGCACGACCTGCACGCGACGATGCTCGCGCTCCTCGGCATCGATCACGAACGACTCACCTACCGCGACGCCGGCCGCGACTTCCGCCTGACGGACGTCGCGGGGCGGGTGGTCAGCGAGATCTTTGCGTGAGTTCGAGCGGGCTCAGGCTTCGGGAAGCTTGAACCGCAGCAGGATCGACGATCCCATCGGCGGGTGGCTGACTTCGAGCCGGCAGCCGCGGAACTCGCTCGGATTCCATCCCATCCGCTCGTGGACGAACGCGCCGAGTTCGGCGTAATGGGGGATGTGCGGGGTGGTGAGCGCGGGCGGCGAACCCGGAAGCGGCACCGTGCCCTGCGGCATCGGGATCGGAATGAGATCGTCCGGTTCCGAGTCCTCGGCGGGGCTCATGAACAGACCGGCGAACGATCGGACCTCGGGGTTCAAGGCGAAGGCCGCCGATTCGTGGGCCACGATGTCGAAGATGAGGCGTTCGGTCGGGGCGGAGATCGTCGCGCCGAACTCGCCGGTCGAGTCCTGATCGGTGGCGTGGATCGCGGCGGCGGCACGAGCGCAGTCGGCGACGTAGCAGTCGACGGCGGCGGTGTTGCCGATCGGCCCGGGAGCCAGCAGGTAGTTGAGCCCCGCAGCGTTGCGGACCTCCTCGATGTCGGTGGGATCGACGTTGCCGAATCGGCGAAGCAGGGGCGTGGGACGTTCACCTTCGGGGACCGTCTCGAGCGGCTGCCACTCGGAGGCCTGCATCCGCTGGTCCTCACCACCCCAGCCGCGCAGGTGGAAGATCGGCCAACGAACTTCGGAGCGCAGACGACGGAGCCCGATGAAGCCGCGCACGATCGCCATGTCGAGCCGATCGGGTTGCGTCGGATTCGGGGCGAGGAAGACCGTCATGAGCCGGACCTTCGCCTGCACGCCCCAGAGACCGCTGTTTCCTCGGAAGGCGAGCTTCCGACTGCGTTCGAGATGGTCCGACGAGTCGGGCCGGGCGCCGTCGATGATGAGGTCGAGGGTCGCGCGGTCGCCGAAGTGGATCTTCGCCGCCTGATCGAGATCCTCCGCGGCGGCCCGCACCCGCGAGACCGCGTCGGCATTCGCGCCAGCCTTCTCCATGGCCGAGAGCAACTGCCCGATGGCGCTGGTGCCCGGCACGTTCTGGAGGGTCGGGATTGGATCGGTGCCCTCGATGACCTTGGCGATGTTCCAGGTCAGGGTCTTGTTGACCCCGAAGCGGCGGGAGGCGTCCTGCGGCTTCATCGGATCCGCACCCACCGACGCGTAAAGCTCGATCAGCGTCGCCCGAAGGCCATCGAGCGCGACGCGGCAGTCGGTCTCGAAGTCCTGAGAAGTAGGGGGCATGGGGGCGAAGACTCCACTGGGCGAACTGTGGTGAACCGAGGGTCCACCGTCGGCGTGCTTGGTGATCGATCCCGGGCCGACCCCGATCTGTGGGGCGGTCCGAAGGAATCACCGCCGGTCTGGGGTGATTCGGACGATTCGCCCTGGCACCCCCGAAAACGGCCTCGAACCATGGTAGCACATTCCCGACAAGTTTCCATTTGGAAAGTTGACTGGGAATCCAAATCCGTTACCATTTGGAGGTCCGGATCGTGCCCTCGGTCCGGGTTCCACTCTCCCGCGGTCGTCCGTGGCCGCTCCCAGTCCTTGGAGGCATCAAAGAGATGCGACACCTTTCCATCGCCGTCGGCGCCGTGATCGGCATGACCGCCGCCGCGCAGGCCGAGATCTCGTACACGCAGTCCGCGGCGCAGACCCCGACCTACAGCACGACCTTGAACTTCGACGAAGCCGGCGGCCCGACGGGCGTCGTCGACCAGGACGCGTGGCAGGCCGGCTACGGCGTGCAGATCTTCGACGGCCTCGGCCCCTCGACCTACGTCGGCGACCTGAACACCGTCCTCGGCTATCCGTGGCTGCCGACCGACAACGCGGCGTTCGGCTACTTCGGCATCTACCTGAAGTTCGACCAGGCCGTCACCAACCTGTCCTTCCAGGCGTGGGACAACAGTGGTGATCCGTCGCCGTTCGGTGGTGGCATGAGCGTCCTGCTGCTCAACGACGACTTCTCCGCGTGGTCGCAGTCGCCGACCTACACCCCCGCGTGGGGCGGTGTCGGTGACACCTGGTTCGACGTCTCGGCGTCGGGTGGCGACAGCTTCAACTTCGTGCTCGTGACCGGCTGGGGCTTCTCGCCCGAGACCGCGATGGACAACCTGTCGTGGAACGTCGTCCCGACTCCGGGCACGCTCGCGATCTTCGGTCTCGCTGCCGCGGGCCGTCGCCGTCGTCGCGACTGATTCTTCTCCTTGGGGAACCGAGTCTGGGGCCGGGATGTTCACGCATCCCGGCCCCCTCGGCTTTCTTCGCCGCGACATCTCGATCAATACTTCCGGGGACACCACACCATGCGCGTCACATCGACCACGATCGCCCTCGCCGTCACCGCCACGCTCACCGGCGTGGCGACGGCAGGCGCCACCGACTTCCAGTTCCGGCCCGAGTTCGACTCGATCAGCGATCTGTCGCCGGACGGCCGGTACATCGTCGGCTTCTCCGATGCCGGTGGTGCCTATCGCTACGACCTCTTCGCGAACGCCCGGCTGGATCTTCCGCTTCCGGGAACGATCGCGGCAGCCGTCTCGGACGACGGTCGGACCGTGCTCGGGTCCATCGAGGTCCTGATGGCCGGCGAGACCAAGACCGAAGCCGCGATCTGGACCGAGGACTCCGGCGTGTGGACGAGCCTCGGCGCCCTGCCCGAGGCCGACTGCGGCTACAGCCGCAGTTCGCCGTACGAACTCTCCGCAGACGGCACGGTGGCCATCGGACTCTCCTGGGTCGGATGCAACTCGCACGGATTCCGCTGGACCGCGGATACCGGCATGCTGCCGCTGGAGAACCTGGCGAACGGCACGAATCGCGCGTCGGTGGTCTCCGCCGACGGCAACCTCATCGCCGGGTTCGCGCAGGGATCGTTCAGTCGGACGCCCGCGATCTGGGGACCGTCCGGGGTCGGAGCGCTGCTTGATCCGCCGAACGGTGACGTAGTCGGCGAGATCCACGGGATGAGCGACGACGGCACGATCCTGCTCGGAACCTGGGATGGCAAGGCCACGAAGTTCACCAACGGTGGCACCGTTCGTCAGACGATCGGTGCCGGCTCGCTGCTTCCCGGATGGGTGAGCAATCCGATGGACATCGCCAATGACGGCACGATCATCGGCTTCGACACGCTCGGAACCAACCGACGAGCGTGGATCGTTCCCGCAGGCTCGGAAGTGATGATCGATCTTCGCACCTACCTGATCGGACTGGGCGCCGACGTTCCCGACGGCCTCAATCTCGAGGTCGCCAGCGCGGTCAGCGTCGACGGTGGCATGATCGTCGGTCATGGCTTCACGGGCGCCTGGACGGCGGCGCTCGATCAGCCGATCGCCTGTCTCGGGGACATCGCGCCGCCGGGTGGCGACGGGTTGGTGGACATCGACGATCTCTCCGCGATCCTCGTCGCGTGGGGCACGCCGAACGCCGACGTCAACGGTGACGGGAACACCGATGCCGCGGACCTCGCGTTGGTCCTGAGCGGCTGGGGCGCGTGCCCGGCACCGACGGGTGCCTGCTGTCTCGCGGATGGGTGCGAGGCGCTCTCCGCCGAGGAGTGCGCTGCGCTGGGCGGAACCTTCCGCGGCGCCGGGACGCCGTGCGCCATCGCGTCCTGTGTCAGCAACGATCGATGCGTCGACGCGATTGACATCACGGATCACATCAACGGCGCGATCGTCGAAGGCGACAACACCACCGCCACGCCGGGATTCGATTCGTTCATCGTCGACATCGATCGACCGTCGGGCAGCCCGTCGTGCCAGTGGTTCGGCGAGCCGAACTTCGCGCACAGCAGCGTCTGGTACGCCTTCGACGCCCCGGCTTCTGGTGGCGTTGTCGTGGAGCTCTGCTCGTCGGCGCCGATTCCATTCTTCGACTCGACGCTGGCGGTCTACTCGGGCGTCTGCGGCGGGCTCGTCGAGATCGCCTGTGACGAGGACGGATGCGCGCCGGTCGGCGAGGCGCCGTTCTACAGCCGTGCGGTGGCGACCGGACTCACGCCGGGCGAGACGTACCACGTCTGCGTCATGAACGCGGGCGGCTGGCTCGGCTCGGTGCCGGGGCCGTTCCGGATGTCGATCCGATCGACGTCGGGCTTCGGGAAGTAGCGACTCGCGATCAGGGCGATGATCGACGAAGTACAACGACAAGGGCGGATCCTGCTGGATCCGCCCTTCGTCGTTCATGTGCCGTGCTCGATCGTCACATCGCAGGAACGGTGACCGCCGCGGTCCGCACCACGATGCCGCCGGGGGCGTCGACCCAGCGGCCGTCGATCTTCAGCGGTTGACCGGTCGCGCTCTCGACGATGCCGCCCGCGGCGCGGACGACGGCGCAGCCGCCGGCGTGGTCCCAGCTCTTCTCTCGGTAGCCCTCGCGGGCGAGTCGCAGGTAGAGGTCGGCGCGGCCGCTCGCGACCATCGCGTACTTGCACTGACTGTCGATGCGGATCGGCGTCGTCTGGACGCCGGTCGCTTCGAGCGCCGCGCTGGTTCGGTCGGTGTCGCTGTGCGCCTTCTCGTATGAAAGACACACGCGGACTCGGCCGCCCGGGGGTTCCGGGGAGACCGACATCGCCTGGAGGTCGTCGCGGCCCGACGCGGTCGCAGGTCCGGACCAGGCACCTTCGCCGATCAC
>CAYZSH010000074.1:0-2538 GCA_964481025.1 uncultured Isosphaeraceae bacterium | reverse complement strand
GGTCGTCGCGGCCCGACGCGGTCGCAGGTCCGGACCAGGCACCTTCGCCGATCACGCCGAGGTACACGCTGCCGATCGGATCGGCGGCACCGTAGTCATCGCTCTCGCCGAGCGGGAGATGCGGGCAGCCGAGGAGTCCGATCTTCGGGTCGCTGCCTTCGACGAGGCCGAGCGCGATCGCGAACTGCTGACCACGAAGGAAGCCCTTGGTTCCGTCGATCGGGTCGAGGCACCAGAAGACGTCGCGGCCTTCGGCGACGGGGTCGAGGCCGCCGGCATCGAGGAGTTCGCGGAGACTGGATTCGGTCGTCGGGGCGGCATGGCCGAGACCGGCGGCGGCGAGCGATTCGCCGGAGAGTCTCAGCAACTGCTCGATCATGACGCTGCCACCCGCATCGAGCGAGTCGGCACCTTCCTCGCCGACGATCCGGTCGGCGAACGGCACGCCCGCGGCCCGCAGGGCGGCGGTCACCGCGACCTGCACCGCGAGATCCGCCACCGTCACGGGGCTCTTGTCGTCCTTCAGAAGATCGGCGAGCGAAGCCCGCTCGGCCGCGGCCCGGCGGGCGACCTGGCTGGCGGCGGAGACGGCGCGGACGACGGGATCGAGGTCGAGGGTGCTCATGATGCTCGAGGAGGTTGGAGGGTGGGGCAGGCGGGACGGACCGACGACGATCGACGCCGCCCCTCGTCCATCGGCCAGATCCGGGCCCGATCGCAACCTTCGGGGGCCTTCCGCCTGGGGACCGCTCCTTCAAGGCCCGAGCCCCGGACGCCCGATAGCCCCAGATACAGATCCTGGCGCGGGTGCGGCGCCGAACCTTCCGACGCGTGGAGACGCGACCCGAACCCTGCCGGCATCCTCTGCGGGAGCCGGCGGAACCGGCCGTGACTTCATGCGCCCCAATCGCCCCTTCCATCAACGACTCGTCGGCCGTCTGCTCCTGCTGGGCGGCGTGCCCGCGGCCATCGTGCTGGCGATCGCGTTCGTGCTCGGATTCAGTCGCACCGAGGCCGAGCTTCGCGGTGCGGTCGAGCGTCAGGTGCATGAAGCGGCCCGGATCGCGGCGTTCGACGTCGCGGACGAGAATCTGCAGGCGGTCACGGCGTGCCGGGTCATGGCCGATGCCGCGGCGGCAGGATTCCTCGGCGATCGGGAACGCAGTCTCGCCCTCGCCCGGTCGGTGCTGGTGACCACGCCCTCGTTCCAGGCGACCTCGTTCGGCTGGGAACCGCGACCGGATGACGCGGCCGCGCTGTCAAGCGATCTGCCCGATGCCGCGATGGACGCGGGCGGGCGGTTCCTCCCGTACTGGCATCGCGATGCCGACGCGCCGGACGGCATCGCGCTCGAACCGCTGGTCGGCATGGAGAACCCCGAGTTTCTCTATTACCTCGAGCCGAAGCGGATCTTCGAGGAGACCGGCGTTCCGACCAGCGTCATCACCAAGCCCTACGACTACGAAGGCGTCTCCCTCATCGAGCACATCCATCCGATCGTCGTCGATGGTCGATTCATGGGCATCGCGACCGTCGATCGCACGCTCGATGCGGTGCGCTCGAGACTGCTCGGGCTTCGCGAGGATCTCGGCAGCGAGAGCGATCTCTTCCTGACGACCCGCGGCCTCTTCATCGCCGCGACCGAGGACGCCCGCCGGAACGAGACCGGTCGAGCCCTGCTTCAGGAGGCCGAGGTCGCGACGAGTCCGTACGCCTCGCTCTTCCGAGAACTCGGCGAGCGCGATGACGAGAGCTTCGTGACCGTTGCCGACGATCCGGTGCTCGGAGAGCCGTGCTTCTACGGGGTGTCGCACGTCGAACCCGGCGGCTGGATGCTCGTGGTGCGGCAGCCGGTCTCGGTGGCCTCGGCGTCGGTCAACCGTCTGATGCTCGGGAACCTGGTCGGCATCTGCCTGGCACTCGCGGTCGCGGTCGGGATCCTCCTGCAACTCAGTCGGCCGATCATCCGTCGCGTCGAGCGGTCCGCCGACGCGGTGCGACGCATCGGCGACGGTGATCTCTCGGTCCGCATCGCGCCCGATGACGCCACCGACGAGACCGGCGATCTGCTGCGGGGTGTCGCCCGCATGTCCGACACGCTGCGCAGCCTTGCCGGCGGCGTCGGATCGGCACGCCGCGACATCGAATCGGTGACCGGTGAGATCGTCGCCTCGAGCGAGAGCGAGGCGGAGAACGCGAGCGGATTCGGCACCAGTGCCACCGAGATCGCCGCCGCGGTGCGCGAGATCGCCGCCACCGCGAAGGAACTCGACGCCGAGGTTCGGCGCGTCGATCGTCGCGCCGCGGAGTCCGCCGAGACGACCCGCGAAGGACGACGCCGACTGTCCGACATGTCCGAGGCGATGCGCTCGGTGCAGGACGCGACCCGCGGAATCTCAACCCGACTCGGCGAGATCAGCCGCAGCGCCGGCCGCATCGGCGGCGTCGTGGACACGATCGGCCGCATCGCCGAGCAGACGAACCTGCTCTCGGTGAACGCCGCGATCGAGGCGGAGAAGGCGGGCGAGTACGGCACCG
>CAYZSH010000073.1:0-11096 GCA_964481025.1 uncultured Isosphaeraceae bacterium | reverse complement strand
CGCCGAGACCTGGAACGGCCCCACCGCTGCCACTGGCGGCGGGCGTCATGATCGCCTCGGAAGGCGCGGATTGGCCCGTAGAAAATGATGTCGTCGAGACTTCCGCTCGGTCACCGCGTCTGATCACCCACCCCGCCCCCTCGCGACGCCTACGAAACGACACGCCCCCCGGCGATGCCGAGGGGCGGTGTTAATGGGCCATACTGGACTTGAACCAGTGACCTCTTGTGTGTCATACAAGCGCGCTAGCCAACTGCGCCAATGGCCCGAGAGGTCCCCCGCGTGGGGGATCGGAATCCTAGCCGACGATCCGGGGGGTCGCAAGCGGGTTGTGGGTCTTGCTTGCCGGGAACGGCTTGGCTGTTCGGCGGCGTCGGTTTCGACGGCCCGACCGGCGGTCCGGGAACGAGGGCGGGCGGCCGCGTTCGCGACCGCCCGCCCGGGGTTCCAGTTCCGATCCCTCTGGCTGTCTCAGGGGGTGACGGTCACCTGCACGAGGTCCACACCCGTGATGAACGAGCTGCCGCGGCGGCTGGTGTTGATCCGGACCACGATCGCTCCGGTACCCACCTCGACGAAGTTGCCGGGGTTGGCGATGCCGCCGAAGGTCTGGGTCTGGTCGGCACCATTCTCGTTGTACCGGCCGAGCCGGACCCACGAGCCGCTTGCAAAGTCGTAGAGCTCGACCGCGGTCTTGGCACGTCGGACGCGAAGTACGAGGCCCAGCTTCGATAGACCTTGCCGCCTGCGTGGATGAGGCCGTCAGGCGACTCCCAGACCTCGGCGTCGCTCGGGACCCGCATGTCCGCGTCGTGAGGGACGGGGTTCTGCGGGGCGGCGTGGAGGCTCGCGGCCAGCAGCGTCGTACCGACGAGCGCGGCGGCTCGGGGCATTCCCGGAAGGGCGATCGGCATCTTCATATGGCTCCAGTCCTGAAGGGGAGGGGGAGAGATGAGGGGGGAGGCGGGCCGACCGCACGTCGGCCCGCCCGCCAAAGCGGGTACGCCGCCCGGCGGGATGTCTGACAGTTCGATTCCCGGACTTTCTGAAATTGCGTGCGAGAGAGGCCGCGAGCCGATGTTCGACCCCATGACCCGGAATCCCCGCCCCGCCGTCGTGATCGCCGCCCTGACCGCCCTGTCCTTGGCCCTGTCCCTGGGCGTCACCGCCTGCGGGCCGGTCAAGGGGTATCCCGGTCCCGCGCGGTCGTCGTCCTCGCTCGCCACCGTCGATCCGAATGCCGTCGGCACCGACATCGGCGTCGTGGTCGATTCGGTGGATGGCATGGACGTCGAGTGCGAGATCGAGATGGTCGTCCTGCCCGGGCGCCGCACCCTCGGGCTTCGACTGGTGCCCTACTCGCTTCAGGAGATGCAGCAATCGGGCGGCGGGCCGATGGCCGAGATGCAGGCGAGATTCAACGTCGAGTGGCAGACGCCCGCGTCGATCGAGTTCGATGCCGCCGCCGGCGAGACGTACAGCATCCTCGGGCGGTGGTCGGAGCCGATGTACTCGGTGACGATCGTGCGCGCCAGCGACGACGCCGTCGTCGCGTCGCGCGACGTCAGCGCGGTGCGGAACACCGACTGATCACTGACTGATCGACGGCATCGTGACTCAGCCGGCCGCGGCTTCCGCAGCCAGCGCGTCGAGACAGCGATCGATGCGCGAGAGGACCGCGTCGCGGCCGAGGATCGCCAGCGTGTCGAAGATCGGCGGACTCACCGGGCCGCCGCTCACCGCGATCCGCAGCGGCTGGGCGATCCGGCCGAGGTTGCCCTCGGCATCGGACTCGGCGAACGCGGTGATCGCGGGTTCGAGCGTCGCGGCGTCGAAGGCGTCGAGCCCCGCGAGCACGTCCTTCACCTTGGCGAGCAGCTCGAGGCCCGTCGGCTCACCCTTGAACATCGCCTTGCGGACGGGCTTCGAGATCTCCCACGCGATCTCGTCGTCACGCTGGACGAGGAATCGGTTGGTGCGGAACGGTTCGTCGAGGGTCTTGCTGCGTTCGCGGCTCGCCTCGCAGAGGATCCGGAACTGCGCGTCGTCGAGCTTCGCGAGGAACTCGGGGTGGAAGATCTCCGCGTGGGCCCGCGCCCGATCGTGGAACTCCTCCGGCGTCATCGCCTGGATCGCGTCGAGGTTGAACGCGAGAAGCTTGTCGCGGTCGAACCTTGCGGGCGTCTTCTGGACGCGATCGAGATCGAAGCGCGACTTCAGGAACTCGACGTCGAACTTCTCGAGGTCGTCGCCGGGGCTCCAGCCGTTGAGGGCGAGGAAGTTGCAGAGCACCTCGGGGAGATAGCCCGAGCGGTGGAAGTCCGAGACGTTGATCTCGGGCAGTGCGACGTCGAGCGTCGCGGCGACCGCCTGCAGGGTGTCGAGTTCGAGCTGGATGCTCTTGTCGCCGAGCCAGCGGGTCCAGGTCTCCGCATCGACGAGCGGGGTGCCGTCGGGACCGGCGGGCGAGGCGTCGAGACCGCGTTCCGCGACCGCGGCTCGGAGCACCTTGTCCTTGTCCCGCTTGCTCATCTTCGAGCCGTCGGGGTTCATG
The DNA here is from genome assembly GCA_964481025.1 of uncultured Isosphaeraceae bacterium. GTDB lineage: Bacteria > Planctomycetota > Phycisphaerae > Phycisphaerales > SM1A02. Next base: position 8,542 of record CAYZSH010000073.1, on the reverse strand, counting down.
ATGATCGACATGTGCCCGTAGACCGGTCGCGGGAACCCGAGGGCGTCCTGCAGCAGCATGTGCTTGGCGGTGTTGTTGAAGTGCTCCTGAGCACGCAGGACGTGCGTCACCTGCATGAGCGCGTCATCGACGACGACCGCGAAGTGGTACGTCGGGAAGCCGTCGGCCTTGCGGATGACGAAGTCGTCGACCTCGCCCGCGGGAAGCGTCGCCTCGCCGAGCACCGCGTCGATGATCGTGATCGGTTCGTCGGGCGACTTGAAGCGGATGACCGAGGGTTCGCCCGCGGCGAGCTTCGCGGCGACCTCGTCGGCGGAGAGCGCGAGGGCCGCGCGGTCGTAGCGGTACGCCTTCTTCTCGGCCCGGGCCTGGGCTCGCTTCGCGTCGAGTTCCTCGGGCGTGTCGAAGGCGTGGTACGCGAGGCCGGCGTCAAGAAGCTTCTGAAGATGCTCGTGATAGATCGGCAGCCGTTCGCTCTGGAAGTACGGCCCGTGCTCACCCCCGCCGCAACCCGGCACGTCGGGCAGCGTCGGTCCCTCGTCCCAGTCGATGCCGAGCCAGGCGAGGTCCCGCATGAAGCCGAGGCTCGCCGAGTCGGAACTTCGCTTCTGGTCGGTGTCCTCGATCCGCAGGATGAACCGTCCGTCGCGGCCCTTGGCGTACGCCCAGCAGAAGAGCGCGGTGCGGGCGCCGCCGACGTGCAGGTGGCCGGAGGGGCTCGGAGCGAAACGGGTGACGACGGTCATGAGCGATGGTTCCGGGATCGGAGTCGGATCGATCGGCCTCGGCAAGGGCCGCGCGAATCGCACAGGATACGGTCAGACCGACGTCGGTCGTGAACCCGCAACCGTCCTTCCGTCGAACCCGGCCCCATGTCCAGCCTGATCCTGCTCGCCCAGGTCATCTCGACCTGGTTTCTCGTCGGCCTGATCTGGACGATCCAGATCGTGCACTACCCCCTCTTCGCGGCGGTCGGCGTGGACCGGTTCGTCGCCTACGAGGCGAGTCACACCCGGCTCATCACGTGGGTGGTCGGCCCGGTGATGCTGGTGGAGGCGGCCACCGCGGGTCTCTTCGTCGCGATGCGCCCGGCGTCCATCCCTGCCTGGATCCCATGGACGGGCCTCGGACTCGTCATCCTCATCTGGATCTCGACCGCGGTGCTGCAGGTGCCCGACCACGCGAAGCTCGCCAACGGCTTCGACGCCACGGCCCACGCCCATCTCGTCGGGACGAACTGGCTGCGTACGATCGCGTGGACCGCCCGCGGGGTGATCCTCGCCGTCGCGATCTGGCCAGTCCTGCGGAACATCTGAGGCGACCGCGGCACCGCGATCGACCCCCCTCGTTCCAGTCTCCTTCCTCCTGAATCGCCCACCTCGATGCCCCACTCTTCAAGCCATCCGGCCCCCCGCACCCTCGCCGAACTCCTCGCCTCCGGCTGGACCTCGCGTTCGGTCAAGGATGAACTCCGCGACAACCTCGTCGCCGCCCTCGAACGCGGCGACGACCTCTTTCCCGGCGTCGTCGGCTACGAGGACACCGTCGTTCCCGAGATCGTGCTCGCGCTGCTTGCCGGGCACGACATGCTGTTTCTCGGCGAGAAGGGGCAGGCGAAGAGTCGCATCATGCGGATGCTGCCGCGATTCCTCGACGAGTGGGTTCCGTACCTCGACATCCCGGGATGCCCGGTCCACGAGGATCCCGAGCAGCCGATCACCGGCGCCGGAAAGCGGCTGGTGCGGGACCACGGCCCCGAGCAGATCCCGATCGCGTGGTGGCACCGCGACGATCGGTACGCCGAACGACTCGCGCCCGGCACCAAGTTCGCCGACGTGATCGGCGAGATCGATCCTGCTCGCGTGGTCGGCGGTGCGAGTCTCGGCGACGAGGAGGCGATCCACTTCGGGCTCGTTCCCCGCATGCACCGCGGCATCTTCGCGATGAACGAGCTGCCGGATCTCGACGAACTCGTCCAGACCGGGCTCTTCAACATCCTCGAGGAACGCGACGTCCAGATCCGCGGGTATCCGGTCAGCTTCGAGCTCGACGTCGCCCTCGTCTTCAGCGCGAACCCGTCGACCTTCAACCGCTCGGGCAAGGTCATCCCGCAGTTGAAGGACCGCATCGGCAGCACGATCCGCACGCACTACCCGACCGATCGCGAGACCGGCATCCGCATCACGCGTCAGGAGGCGGGAATCGATCTCGGCGGGTCGCACCCCGTCGTGGTGCCGCCGTTCATGGATGCGGTCGTCGAGCAGATCTCGGTCGCGGCGCGGAAGTCGCCGTACGTCGATCACGAGAGTGGCGTGAGTGCGCGGTTCGCGACCGCGAACTGGCGGGCGATGGTCGCCTCGGCCCGACGCCGCGGCATCATGCTCGGCGAGTCGCCCGCGGTGCCGCGGATCTGCGATCTCGCGCACCTGCACGCGACGGCGGTCGGGAAGCTCGAACTCGACCTCATGGGCAGCCACCAGATGGACGAGCGTCGCGTGCTCGACGCGATCGTCGCGGAGGCGGTCGCGACCGTCTTCCGCGAACTCGTCGACGACGACGGGCTGGAATCGATCGCCGAGGCGTTCGGAAAGGGCGTGCGGCTCGAGGTCGGCGACCTGGTGCCGTCGTCCGCGTACGCGGGCATCATCGAGCGGGTGCCGGAGGTCTGGTCGAAGGCGTTCGACGTCAATCCCGCCGAGAGCGCCGCGGTGCGGGCGTCGTGCGCCGAGTTCCTGCTGGCCGGGCTGTACGCGACCGATCGCATCTCCCGCAGCGAACGCTTCGGCCGCACGATCTACGAGACCGATTCGTGACGGACCGACCCGACAAGCGCCCGCTCGGGGGCATCGTTCACACCTACCGCGGCTACGACCCGGTACGGTTCCCGCCCCCGACGGCGCCACCGGGCGATTCGCTCGGCGCCCTCGGCGATCGGCTGCTCGCGACCGGATCGCGACGGCGCTTCACGCCCGAGGAACTCGCCGAGGCGATCCGCATTCCACCCGAGGCGATCGCCGGACTCGGACCGTCGATCGATGCGTTGCTCGCCGAACTCGAGGCCAGACGCGACCGCATCCTGGACGTCTGGAATCCGTCGCCGACCGTCGAGGAGGCTGGCAAGATCGTCGACGAGCGGGCCTCGACGTTCATCGAGGACCAGGCGCTTCCGCTGGGGTTCCGGGATCGCTTCGCCCGCGAGGTTCGGGAGCGACAGATCCACGGACTCGAACGGCTCTGGTATCACCTCGACCCCGAGGATCCCGACCAGCGCCGGGTTCGAGACCGTCTTCCGTCGATCGTGCAGGCGATCGCGGATCTCGACGCGGTCGAGGGCCTGCGGGATGGCTGGCCGTTCCGCGGTCGGACCGTGCCGACGGTTCCCGAGGCGATCGAGCTCCGCGAGGAACTCGAAGCGATCGATCACCTCATCGAACAACTGAAGGATGCGCTGCGGAACGCTCGCCCCGCGATCGTCGATCTCGACGAGTTGCGAGCATTCTTCGAAGAGTCGGACCTCGAGCAGTTCGCCGAGGTGCGCCGTCGCGCCGAGGAACTGCTGCGACAGGCCGCGGAGGCCGAGGGACTCGTGCGCGACGAGGACGGCTGGACGCTTGGTCCTTCGGCGATGCGTCGATACCAGTCGACGCTGCTCGCATCCGTCTTCGCCGCGATGCAGGGGGGACGGCATGGTCGGCACGATCCGGTCGAGCACGATGACGGTGCCGTCGAGCTGCCGTCGACCCGGCCCTGGACGTTCGGCGATCCATCATCGAGCCTCGACCTGCCTGCGAGCATCCTGAACTCGATCGTGCGCACCGCGGCGGAACCCGGCGGCGATCCGGCCCGCCCAAGCCTGCGGTCCGACGACCTCGTCGTGCATCGCACGCGGGCAAGTGTGAAGTGCGCGACGGTCGTGATCCTCGACATGTCGGGCTCGATGCGCTGGGGCGGCCAGTACATCGCGGCGAAGCGGATGGCGCTCGCGCTCGAGGCGCTCGTGCATCGCGAGTACCCCGGCGATCGTCTGCACTTCATCGAGATGGCGAGCGTCGCCCGGGTCGTCCCACGGTCGGAGCTTGTCGACCTGCTGCCGAAGCCCGTCACGATCCACGATCCGGTCGTGCGGCTGCGGGCGGACATGTCCGATCCCGGAATCACGTCTCGGGATCTTCCGCCGCACTTCACGAACATTCAGCATGCGCTGCGGCTCGCCCGACGCCTCTTCGCGACCGCGGACACCCCGAATCGACAGGTCGTCCTCATCACCGACGGTCTGCCGACCGCCCACTTCGAGGACGAGCAGCTCTATCTCCTGTATCCGCCGGATCCGAGGACCGAGCAGGCGACGATGGCCGAGGCGGCGGCGCTCGCCCGCGAGGGCGGCACGCTGAACCTCTTTCTGGTGCCGAGTTGGAGCCAGAGCGAAGAGGATGTCCGCTTCGGGCATCGACTTGCGGAGTCCACGGGTGGCCGCGTGGTCTTCACCGCGGGCGACGACCTCGATCGCTTCGTGGTCTGGGACTACCTCGAAGGACGCCGGCGGTTGATCGGCTGAGTCGTCCGGTCGACGCCGCAGTCTGAAACGAGCGCGAACTTTGCGGATTCTTGAAGGTTGTCACGGCCCGCGTGTTGGCGCGGATCGCACGCTTCCTCATAATCTCCGCTTCGATGCGACGGACCGCATCGTCTGCACGCGGACCTGGCCCCGAGGCCCCCACCGGTGACTCACCGCCGCGACAGCAAGGCACCCCTTCCCGTCCTCCGGGACGCCGGGGGCCGCACCCCCCTCACCGATTTCGTCGCCTCGGCGTCCGCACCGCGGACGCCGACTCGCTTTTGCGGATCGCGCCGCGGTCCGCGTCTCCGAACCACCGTCCCACCGCGGACCGGGTCAGATCGTCCAGCCCCCCGGACGGCCCGCTCCACGGCCTTGGTCTCCATCCGCAGGAAGCAACAGGAGTCCCGATGTTCAGCCCCCGATCGATCGAATCCGTCATTCTCGAGGAAGGCCCCACGATGGATCTGAGCGAGCCCCGGCCGCCCGCGTCCGACTACTTCGGACGTCTCACCTTCACCGGCGACGTCATGATGCGGCGGCTTCCGCCCGACGTGGCGATGAGCCTCTCCGCCACGATCCAGCACGGTGCCCCGCTCGATCCGAAGCTCGCCAACACCGTCGCCGCGGCGATGAAGGACTGGGCGATCGAGCACGGGGCCACGCACTTCTGCCACTGGTTCCATCCGCTCACCGGCTCGACCGCCGAGAAGCATGATGCGTTCCTCTCGGTGAACAGTGACGGCGTGGCGCTCGAGAAGTTCAGCGGCGACTCGCTCATCGTCGGCGAGCCCGACGCGAGCTCCTTCCCCTCGGGCGGCATCCGTGACACCTACGAAGCCCGTGGCTACACCGCGTGGGACGCCAACAGCCCGGCGTTCCTGCTCACGACCGCCGAAGGCGTCACGACCCTCTGCATCCCGACCGCGTTCGTCAGCTACACCGGCGAGGCGCTCGACACCAAGACCCCGCTGCTCCGCTCGATCCAGGCGGTCGCCAAGCAGGCGATGCGGATCCTGAAGATCTTCGGCACCGACGCCGGCGTCAGCCGCGTGGTCGGCACGCTCGGCTGCGAGCAGGAGTACTTCCTCGTCGATCGGGCGATGGTCAACGAGCGGCTCGACCTCTCGATCTGCGGCCGCACCCTGGTCGGCGCGATGCCGCCGAAGGGTCACCAGCTCGACGACCACTACTTCGGGGCCATTCCGTCCCGCGTGCTGGCGTACATGACCGAGGTCGAGACGCGGCTCTTCGAGCTCGGCATCCCGGTGAAGACCCGCCACAACGAGGTCGCCCCCGGCCAGTACGAGATCGCACCGACCTTCGAGACCGCGAACGTCGCCGCCGACCACCAGATGGTCACGATGCACATTCTTCGTGAAGTGGCGAGGAACCACGGGTTCGAGTGCCTGCTCCACGAGAAGCCCTTCGCAGGCATCAACGGCTCGGGCAAGCACAACAACTGGTCGCTCTCGACCGACACCGGCGTCAACCTGCTCGACCCGCAGGACGAGACGCACACCAACATGCAGTTCCTCGTGTTCCTCTGCGCGGTGATCCGCGCGGTCGACATCCACGCCGAACTGCTCCGGGCGTCGATCGCGTCGGCCGGCAACGACCACCGACTCGGTGCCAACGAAGCGCCGCCGGCGATCATGTCGGTGTACCTCGGCGAGATGCTCACGGACATCCTCGACCAGCTCGAGTCGGGCAAGCCGCGCTCGACGGTCAAGGGCGGCACGCTCGACCTCGGCGCTCACACCCTGCCGCTCGTCCCGCGTCACGCCGGCGACCGCAACCGGACCTCGCCCTTCGCCTTCACCGGCAACAAGTTCGAGTTCCGCGCCGTCGGCTCGACCACGCACGTCGCGTGGCCGAACACCGTGCTCAACACCATGGTCGCCGAGAGCCTCGACTTCATGGCCGGGGAACTCGAGAAGCGGGCGGGCAAGAAGCCGACCGAGGCCAAGCTCGAGGCCGCGGTTCGCGGTCTTCTGAAGGAAGTCGTGAAGACCCATCGCCGCGTCTGCTTCGACGGCGACGGCTACAACGTCAAGTGGCACGAGGAGGCGGCGAAGCGCGGCCTTCCGAACCTCACGAGCTCGGCGGACGCCCTGCCCGCCGTCGGAGCCCGCGAGAACGCGAAGCTCTTCACCAAGTACGGCGTCATGAGCGCTCGCGAACTCAAGGCCCGCTCCGAGGTCGTGCTCGAGCAGTACTGCACGGTCCTCGAGATCGAGGCCCGAACCCTCTCCACGATGGTCCGGACCCAGATCCTTCCCGCGGCGATCCGGGCTCAGGCCGAACTCGCCGACGCGGTTGGTGCCACGCAGGTCGCAGGTGTCGAGTGCCCCGACGCCGAGCAGGCCCTCCGCGAGCATGTCGCCACCGTGGCGGCTCTTCGCAAGGGTGTCGATGCGGTCGATGCCGCGGTCGCATCCGGACCGCACGCCCCGGAGAAGCGGGCCCGGCACCTTCGGGATCAGCTGGTCCCCGCCATGCTGGCGACCCGGGAGGCGTCCGATCATCTGGAAAGCCGGATGCCCGACGACGTGTGGCCGCTGCCGACCTATGCCGAGATGCTGCTCGTCGGCCGCTGAGCCGGGCCGGCCTCGCCAACCCCACCTTGAAACCCCACGCCCCTCGTCGCTCTGACGAGGGGCGTGGTCTTTTCGAGACGGTTCCGCTCGGGAACGATTGGCCCGAGACCCCGCGGACCTGTATCCTGTGCCGTTTCGCCCCGAGAACGGGGCATGGCCCATTCGAGAACCGGAATCCCGAGCACCATGAGCGACTTCTCCTTCGACGGCGGCGACGGCTTCGAGCCGCAGGTGGACATCGCCGAGACCGGCCCCTGCAGCCGGACCCTGACGATCACCATTCCCGCCTCGGTCGTCGACGACCGGCTTGAAATGCAGCTCGGCTCCCTCCTTTCCGAGGTGCAGCTTCCGGGCTTCCGCAAGGGCCGCGCGCCGCGGGCGGTCATCGAGAAGCGTTTCGGATCGAACATCCGGGTCGAGACCCGTGGACAGCTCGTCTCGGACGCCTTCCAGAAGGCCATCCAGGCGAACGAGCTCCAGATGATCGGCGACCCCGACTTCGGTGATCCGTCCGCGATCGCCGACCTCGAGCCGGGCAAGGACTACGTCTTCAGCGTCTCGATCGAGGTCGTGCCCGACTTCGAGCTGCCGAACCTCGAGGGCGTTCCGGTCATCAAGCCCATCATGGAGGTCACCGACGAGATGCTCGACGCGGAGGTCCTCCGCAACCGGTACCGCTTCGGCACCCCCAACCGCATCACCGGCCCGTTCGAGAACCTCGACCGCATGATCGGTTCGGTCGTGGTCCGGGTCGAAGGCATCGACGAGCCGTTCTTCGAGCATGAGAAGGCCGTCGCGGTCGTGCCCGCCGAGGAGGACGAAGGCAAGGGCCAGTTCCTCGGCCTGCTCATCGAGGACCTCGCGACGCACCTCATCGGCAAGAGCGTCGGCGACACCATCGAGTTCGACACGATGGGTCCCGAGTCGTTCGAGCGTGAGGAGATCCGCGGCAAGAAGGTCTCGATCACCTATGTCGTCGCCGATGCCGAGCGGGTCACCCCGCTTGAGATCGAGGAACTCGTCACGCGATTCGGTCTCGACGACGAGGCCGGGCTCCGCGGCCAGATCCGTCTCGCCCTCGAGAACCGTCGCGACGCCGAGCAGCGTTCCGCCGAGCGCGAGCAGGTCTTCGAATGGCTGCTCGAGAACATCTCGTTCGAGGTGCCGCCCAAGGTCTCCGAGGCCCAGGCCGGCCAGATGCTCGAGCAGCAGCGGTTCGAGCTGCTCGGCCGCGGCATGGACGAGCACGAGGTCGAGCTGAAGCTCGCCGAGATGCGCACCGAGAGCGAGCGGTACTCCCAGGAACGCCTTCGTCTGATGTTCATCATGGCCAAGGTCTCCAAGCACTTCGAGATCCAGGTCGAGGAGGGCGAGATCAACGCCCGCA